>JBGTIE010000656.1:0-1742 GCA_041745855.1 Lysobacterales bacterium
CCGATCTGGCCAGCCAGCACCGGACCCAGCCGGCGCGTCTGGGCGGCGGTCAGCATCCGGGCCTGGGCATTGCCGTCGAGCGGCTCGCGAGTCCAGCCGTGACCCGAGTAGCGATACAGCCAGCGGCCACGCAGCAGCAGCGGCAGTGGTGAGAGCAATCCGGTGCCCTTCATGCATCCGGCTCCGGGGATGACGTATTCGGGTCGGCAGCCTTGGCCGCGGACCAGCGCCCGCTGCGCCGCAGTGCATCGCGCAGCAGATACTCGATCTGCGCGTTGACGCTGCGCAAGTCGTCATCCGCCCAGCGCTGCAGCGCAAGCAGCATCGGCTCGCTCAGGCGTAAGGGATAGGGTTTGCGCTGGGCCACCTGGATTCCTGTGCTGCTACTGATGGATCGAACCGGTGTTGATCACCGGCTGGGTGCCGCGCTCGCTGCACAACACGACCAGCAGGTTGGCCACCATCTGCGCCCGCCGCTCCTCGTCCAGATCGACCACACCGTGCGCCGAGAGCTGCTCCAGCGCCATATGCACCATGCCGACCGCGCCCTCGACGATCTTGGTCCGCGCCGCAATGATCGCCGATGCCTGCTGTCGCTGCAGCATCGCGTGGGCGATTTCCGCCGCGTAGGCCAGATGAGTGATGCGCGCCTCCAGGATCTCTACCCCGGCCGAGTTCAGCCGCGCCTGCAGTTCCTCGGCCAGATGCCGTGCGACCTGATCGGCATGGCTGCGCAGAGCGATCTCGCCGTCGTGCTGGTCGTAGGGATAATTGCTGGCGAGCGAGCGGATCGCCGCTTCGGACTGGATCTCGACAAAGTTCTCGTAGTCATCGACCTGGAACACGGCCTGGGCGGTGTCGGTGACCTGCCAGACCACCACCGCGGCGATCTCGATCGGATTGCCCTCCAGATCGTTGACCTTCAGCTTGCTGCTTTCGAAGTTGCGCACCCGCAGCGAGACCGCGGTCTTGCTGTAGAAGGGATTGGTCAGCCGCAGCCCGGGCGTACGCTCGGTGCCGATGTACTTGCCGAACAGCTGCAGCACGCGGCCCTGATTCGGCTGAACGCTGAACAGGCCCCCCAGTGCCACCGAAAGCACCAGGATCATCAGCACCCCCGGAATGACCAGGTGCGGCACGATGATCAGCCATATCGCCACGATGTAGGCGCCGATGATGAAGAGCAGGGCAGGGATACCGGGCAGTGTGGACACTGAACGCTCTTGCATGGCGGGACTCCGAGGGTTGTTGGGCTAGATGATATCAAATTGATATCAAGTAGCAAGAGCGTTTCAGGTTTTAGGTTTTAGGTAAGGGCAGGAGCAGGAGTGCCGCGTAGCAGCGGGCTCGAAGTGCCGCGTAGGCAAGTTCGGTACGTACAAGGAGCCAGCCTGCTGGCGAAGCTCTTGCTCTCGCCATACAAGAGCAAAGCGGCGCCAGGTCGCCGCACTCCAAAATGAGGCCGCACGCGCCACAATTTGGAGTGCGCTGGCCTGACAGCGCTTTGCTTCTACGCTCCTGGCCACGTTGTCTCTCCGTATGGCGACGCGGCCGCCGGCGCGAAGGTGACTGGGGCGAAGGTCGGAACACCACGCGCGCCGGAACCGCGCTACTTCCAACCGACCGCCCCGCGCTTTAGAACAAGGGCGGTCTGCGCTTTGCATGGAGACGCGGCCGCCGGCGCGATGGTGACGTGGGCGAAGATCGTGGCGCCACGCGCGCCGGGACCGCGCTACTTCCAA
>JBGTIE010000657.1:0-3626 GCA_041745855.1 Lysobacterales bacterium
GCGCGCCAGCGTGCCGGCGTCCTTCCGTGACACGCTCGTGGTCGAGGAGGCGGACCAGGTCGCGGCCACCGGTGCGTGGGTGGACGTCGGCGGACTGGAGGTCCTGTTCGTCCCGCTGGATCTGCGCAGTGCCGGTTATCACGGCAGTCCGCACGATGCCGTCCGACTGCTGCAAGCACAAACGCTCCGCGCGGCCATCCTGCGGGAACTGGACGGACGCCCCGCGCCCGTCGTGATTGCGGGCGATTTCAACCCGGTCGGTGCGTTCACGCCGGTGGCGGAGCTGATGCGTGACCTGGACGTCGATGGCGGCGACCTGCAGCTCGCCGACAATCCCCGCCTGGGCGAGGCGACCCTGGTCACCTGGCGCAATCCGGAGGCTGCCATGTTCGGACCCGGTCGGCTGGACCTGGCCCTCTATCCCGACGCGGCGCTCGAGCGCAGCGGTGGTTTCGTGTTCGCCAGCGACGATCTGACGACGGCGACGGCGGCCTCGCTCGGACTGGTTCAGGCCGACTCGGAACTGGCTTCGGAACACCTGATCGTCGTCACCGATCTGCGACCTCGGCGCTGATTGAAGTACTGCGATTGCGCGGTGTGCGCTTCGACTACTGCATCGTTTCTCGGCCCGCGATCAGCGTCGATCCTGTCGACGAGAATCCGCCGCCACCCGGCCTGGTTGCCCGAGTACAACTCGGGGTTCCGTTCACGGCGCTGCCCTTATGGGAACCCCGAGGTTTACTCGGGTTGAGCGAGGCAGCGCGCACGCACCACGGCTGCTCACTGATAGGCTGCAGCCAGGCATCAGCGAAGGAGTCACACGCCAATGAGCAGCCGCTGGCAGGAGATGGGCGAAGGCTTCTGGAATCTGCGCGGCAGCTTCCGCATCGGTGGCGTGGTCGACATCGGCAGATGGCGTAAGAATCGGCTTACGGGGGTCGGGAAAAGTTCGTGTGTCCCCAGTTCTGTGTCGTTCTGTGCGGGGAAAGGTCGTGTGTCCCCAGTTCTGCCCACCCAGTTCTGCCCAGTTCTGTGCGCCAGTTCTGTGCGGCAGATGGCGGCCGACGCAGCTCCGCGAGACGAGCCTACGTTCCGCCCGACTATGCACGCAGGGGGGAAACAGAGCGGGCAGGCGGTTTGATCCTGGTGCTGGTGATCGCGGCCGATCGCTGGTGGCCCGGCCAGCCTGTGGCGCCGCAGGACGCCGCGACGGAGCCTGCGCCCGGCATCTCTACAACGCCTTTGTCGACCATCAGCTTGCCGAACCGCCGATCAAGGCATACCATTTCGCAACCATAATGGTTGCATGGAATAACAGCCAATGAGCACGTCCCTGACTCTCAAGAGCATTCCCGAACCGATCTACCGCCGGGTCAAGCTGGCGGCCGCGCGCAACCATCGCAGCATGAACAGCGAGATCATCGCTTGTCTGGAACAGGCCCTGGCGCCACACCCTGTTGATCCGGTGGCGAGTCTTGAAGCAGCGCGTCGATTGCGCGCAAGCTTTCGCGGCCCCGAGCTTCAGATCGACGACCTGACGATCGCCATCGCCCGGGATCGTGCGTGATCGTGGTCGACACCAACGTGGTCGCGTATCTGTACCTGCCAGGCGACCGGACCGCCGCAACGGAGGCGCTGCGCCTGGGTGAGCCGGAGTGGGCGGCACCTATGCTCTGGCGCAGCGAAATGCGCAACCTCCTGGTCACCCAGGTTCGCGCTGGTCGGCTTGAGCTCGAGGATGCGCAGTCGATTCAGGCCGAAGCAGAAAAGCTGCTTCGCGGCTTCGAATTTCAAGTGGACTCCGGTGAAGTGCTGCGCCTGAGCATCGCGTCGGGCTGTTCGGCCTACGACGCCGAATTCGTGGCGCTGGCCGACTACCTCGATCTTCCCCTGGTCAGCGCCGACCGGCGCCTCGTGGAGCGCTTCCCGACGCGCGCCAGGCTCCTCGGGGCGTAGGCCTGGGAGAACCGGGCGGGAGAACCGGGAACACATGGATATATTCCCGAGCCATCTTCGAGTGCAAGGGCGGCAGCAAGCTGCCAAGGGCAGAGCGGTAGCAAGCTACCGCACTCCAGATTCGCTAACCGAGCTTGAGTTTCGGCTCACCGAAGATTTGACGATGTATTGACGCTGCAGGCGTAGCCCCTCGGCTGCCCCACGCGCATGCTTGCGCTCGCAGACATCAATTCGGAAATTCGGTTGCGCGGCACGTCAGCTGTCGATCGGGTCGACGACCTCAAGATACTTGAATTTGTGAAAGTCGGTATCGCGGGTCACGATCCTGGTGATGCCGTGCTCACGCATCAGCACGGCGGTGTGAGCGTCGTGCAGGATGTTGCCGCGCAGTTGCGGTTGTTCGGCGATCGTTGCGGCCAGCACCCTGGCGTGGCGATCCGTGGCCTCCGAACCCTGATCAGCCGCATGGATCAGTACGTTGGTGTCGACCACGAACACTCAGCGTTGGTCCATCGCGTCCATCAGCACATCACGGTCCGCGACGTCGAATGCGATTCGTGTTGCTGCATTTGCGACGGCCCTCGACAAGCCAAGATTCGGTCTCTCGCTTCGGCGCTGTCGAGTTTCCCGCCCTTGCGCCTGCTCGCCGAACTCAAGCGCCACAACTTCATCCGCATGGCCGGACCCATCTGCTCGGCCCCGCCTTCTATCTACGCTTCTCGATCGACCCCGGCCTCGACACGATCCGGGAGCATCCGCGCTACCTGGCCCTGAAGGCGGCCTACGGGCGCACGCTCACGCAGCCCGGCGCGGATTGATGCGGTTGAGATCAGCGAAGGGCATGCAGGCCATCCGCGCGCATCCGGACATCCACCGCACGCTCACCGAGTGGTTGGCTTTAGCTCCCTCATCACCGGCTCGCTCGAGCGCCAGAACGAAGCCGCGCGACGAGCGCTGGCCATCGTCGATGACGAGCTGGAAAATCGGCGCTATCCGGCGCCGTGTGGCCGCACCAATACACGTGCGCTAAGCCTCGTGCGAATTCGACGTGTTTCCCTGGGTTGACAACCCGCGACTTGAGATCTGGTAGCGTTCGCTATCGCACATTCGTTGTTCGGCCCTCTGAGTCGATGATCAGGGTTTTTTTGAATGGCGCAGCATGAGGTCGTGGAAATCCTTAACGCTCAACAAAGTCAGCAGCCTGGTCGGTTCAAGGCGGCACCTCGGTAGATGCTTGCCGAGCGCTCGGAACCAGACCTGCCTGAGCCGCTGCGCGCCATACTGTTCGGCAGCTTCCGGCTGCTCGCGTCAGACGGCACGGAGGTCGCGGTGGTCGGCAAGCGCAACCAGGCCTTGCTGGCCATGCTTTGCCTTGCTCCCGGGCTGGCCGTCGATCGCGATCAACTCGGACAGCTGTTGTGGCGAGGGAAGGTCAGTGCGCACGCGCGGGCCAGCTTGCGGCAGACCTTGCTCGGGCTGAAGAAGCAGCTGACGCCGATTCATGCCGAGTTCCTCGAGGTCAGCCGCGATCGCGTGGCGGTCAACGCCCACGCGGTGCAAACCGACCTTGCCGCGCTGGAGCGCTCGCTCGGCGATGGACCGGCGGCGCACGCGAGCGAGCTGTTGCTGGCCATTGGGGGCCAACCGCTGCTGGACGGGCTCGATCTGGG
>JBGTIE010000658.1:0-3346 GCA_041745855.1 Lysobacterales bacterium
CGATCTCGCGCTCCCGCTTGGCCGCGCGGTCGTCTTTGGTGGTGATGTCGGCCTTGGCCTCGGCCAGCTCAGCCTGCAGCTGGTCCTTGTGCGCCAGCTGACGCTCTGTGAGTTCGACGAGCTTCTCGACGATCTCCTCTCTGTTTGACCCTTCCTCCAGCGCCTGGCGAATGACCTCTCGGTCTGAACTCGGCAGTGCCTTGAATGCGTTGTAGTCGCGCTGGCGCAGCCCAACGCGCTCGGCTTGCTCGTACAGGTCGCCAAGCACTTTCTGGTTCGATAGCAACTCTTCGCAGCGACGAGCTGACCTCCCCAGCTTGAGCCGGCAGTACTCCTCCAAAGTCGCGACGGTCGCGGGTGAACCATCCTGATCTATGTAGGGGTACCCCACGTAAGCCTTTGTTTTCTTGAGTTCTACGTACTGCTGCAGAATCATCTTTTCTGCGACGGTCGCGAAACACGCCGCCGCCTGCACTCGTCCAATCAGCTCTCCGGCGTGACTCCAGCCAAGCATGACCTCCTGCTTCTCTCGCGCGGCTCGCTCGGCAGCGTCATCGTGAATCGCCACTTCCTGTGTCATGTTCGTCGTCCTAATTTGGGATTCGGCTGTATCTCTGAACCACTTCGTCCAACCGTTGCTGCATCCGGGTCATCTCGTGCTGGTGTGCCTGAGCAACTCGAATCAATCGGGGACCAAGGCGCCAGTAGCGATCGCGACCGGGGATCCGCTCGGCGATCCCGACCTCCGAAAGCGCCTGCAGATCTCGCAGGGTCGTCGACGGCGATTGCTCTACAGCATCCGCAAGTTCCTTCAGGCTGCGTCCGTCGAAGACGTAGCCCGCGAGGGCATCGACCAGCCGGAACGACCGGCCAACGGAAGCGCTGACGCTCATCTCATTCATTGGTTTCTCCTTGGCGGCGCTCATGCCGCCACACCCGCTGCCTTGACGACGCGGGCGCGGAGGGCCTTGCCCTTGGGGCCGTTCCAGCGGCCGATGAGGCAATCGCGCACGTTGGGGTCTTTGAGACCGTTCTCTTCGCACCAGCGTTTCAGGCTGGTGCCTTTGGTGACAAAGGCGCCGCGAACCTTGAGATGAAGCTCAAGGCTGGGCGCTGGGATGGGGTCATTCATGGGCGTATCCTTGTTGTCTACCGCACCGGTCAACGTGACTGGAGTAGAAACATAGTTGCTCAATAAATTGAGCATGTCAACAAGTGGATGCGCATAAATATGAGCGGATTCGGGGAGAGGCTTCGCGAGGAGCTGGGCGGCAAGAACGTCAGCGAAGTGGCGCGTGCGCTCGGTGTAGCGCGGAACACGATTTACAACTGGGCTGACAAAGGGAACGCGCCACTCGGCCTGTTCGCGCAGTTGATGGAGCACGGTGTGGACTTGGGCTATGTACTGACGGGAGTCAGAAGCATCGAACGCCCGGGTATGCAGCAAAGCGAGATCGACCTCTTCAACGAGATCGTCGACACCTTCTGGAATCTGTCAGATGAGAGCCGCGAAACCGCTGCGCATCTGCTATCCGCCCTCTCGCTGAAAGACATCACGGCGGGCACCGCGCGAGGAGTCAGGGGACGGCCAATGAACGCCCAGACCGATGCCTTCCTCAAACGGCAGGCCGCCGAAGCAGAACAAGCTCCTTCGGTCGCACGCGCTCGCAAGGCCAGGTGAGAGATTCCGCGTCCTGAGCGCGGTACTGAGAGCGCCAGAAGGCGATGTCGCAGTCGTCGTTCGCCGGCTCAGATGTGAGCCGGCGAACTGAACCGGCAACGTCATCGCAGGCCAGATCTGCGCAGATCAACTTTGAGAAAGATGAGAACGTCCCTGGTGGCAGCTACTTGCTCGCTGCATCTGATGCGGGCGTGGACATCGGCTACGTCTTGGTGGGCGTCCGGAGCATCTTCGTCCGAGGGATGGGGATCGAAGAGCGGGAAGTCCTAACAACGCTCTGTGACCAGTACCTCAGCCTTCCTCAGGATCTGAGAGCGAAGATCATTGCTCGCGTTGACGCCTACTCGCGCTCAGCGATATCCAGTGGGTCATCATCCGCAGTGCACGTTCGGCAGCCGCAACCCAAGTGAGAGATTCCGCGCCCTGCGGGCAGTAGCACATAGGTAAACCACAGGGGAATGAAATGCGTACTTGGATCTTCATTGGGGCGGCACTGCTTACCGGTTGTGCCACGGACGCGCAGCGCGCCGAGCATTCGCAAATGGTCGCGGAGTTCGAGCGGACCAAGCCCCGCTGCTATACCGAGAAGAGCTGCGAACGCATGTGGTCAGCGGCGCAGAGCTGGGTGGTCTCCAACTGTGGCATGAAGGTGCAGAACGCGACCGAAGGCTACATCGAGACCTTCGGATCGGTAGACACCCGGTTGGCCTGTCGTGTGGTGCGCACGCCCATCGCCAACGATGGGTACGAGCTGAACATCACCACCGGATGCGGCAACCTCTTCGGCTGCTTCCCAGCGTCCTGGCCGGCCGCACTGGACTTCAACCGGACGGTGAATGCGCAGGTGCCAGTGGCTGGGGAGCAGCCATGAGCACCTCAACGCCCACCGATGAGAAAGCACTGGCGCTGTTGTACGCCTACCAGGCGCTGGTCAAGGCGCTCAGCCAAGCTCGCGCCCTGCAAATGGATGATCTGTTCAGGGAGCTGGCGAATGCACAAGCCAGCGCCAGAGACGTTGGAGAAGTCGGCGCAGCACGGCTCCTCGCGACTCTGGCTGAGCAGCTCCAGGGGATCGAGTAGCCCAGCCAGCCGGCGGCTGATGGGTGGCCCAGTTGAAGCGTTTGGCAACTTCGGGTGGCAGGATGACTTCCTTCATTTGGGGACTCCGGGCGGCTCAGGGAATAGAAACGTTGCCTTGGCGCGTTCGAGCGCCGCGATCCAATCGGCGTCGTCCATTTCGAGCGTGGTCCTCAACTCTGCCGGAGTGGCAAACGCCGGCATAAGGGCCATCGCGCGGGCGAGCGCCAGCAGCCGCAGCCAGTCGCTGTCTCGAAGTTCCAGCTCGGCCAGCACCGCCAGCGCGTGACTGCGCATCTTGATCAGTTCGCCCACCTGGAGATCCTCAAGCAAGCCCGCGGTCAGGTTGTTTTGATCGTTCATCGTTTGCTTCCTCTTTGCCCGCTCCCGCCAGTACGGTTCCCACCAGGGCGGCGGCGGCAGGCATGGGTGCACCCTGTGGACCATCACTTCCCGCCCGAGCAAGCCACCACAAACACACCCACGACCAGCGCGCCGACCAGGGCGCCGCTGACCCAGACAATGGCGTGGGTGAGCAGCTGCCCCGACATTCCAGTGGCGCGTGCCGCACCGCGGGCGGTGGCCAGG
>JBGTIE010000659.1:0-3276 GCA_041745855.1 Lysobacterales bacterium
CGGATCGGCTCGCCCAGCGCGGTGGCGGCGAGCGCTATCGATTGCTGCAGGGTTCCCAGGCGAGCCTGCCGGAGAGTGCCAGTCTGGCCGCTGCGCCCTGGTTGGTTGCCTTCGATCTGATGGGCCGGGCCGGCGAGCTACGGATCCGCCGCGCTGCGGCAGTCGATCCGCGCTGGGTGGAAGAATGGCTCGCGCAGCGGATCGAGGTCCGCCGCACGCTCAGCTTCGAACGCGCCAGTCGGGCGGTCGAGGCAGCGATCGAGCGACGCGTCGGACGGTTCGTGCTGGAGCGCAAGTCGGTTGCTATCGAGCCAGGCGATGCGGTGCTACCGGCGCTGATCGAGGGCATCCGTAGTCTGGGGCTGGGAGCGCTGCCGTTTGACCAGGGCCTGCAGCAGTGGTTGCTGCGCGTGCGGTGTCTGGCTGACTGGATACCGCAGGCGAATCTGCCGGACTACAGCGAGCCGGCTCTGCTGGCCGGGCTGGAGCAGTGGCTGGCACCTTGGCTGGATGGCCTGCGCCGGCTCGATGCGATCGACACCCTGCGCCTGCGGCAGGCCCTCGAGGCTCGGCTCGATCACGCCCAGCGGCAACTGCTGGAGCGAGAGGCACCGACCCAGCTCACTGTGCCCAGTGGCCACAGTCACCGCTTGCGCTATCGCGACGGCGAGGCGCCGGTGCTGGCGGTCAAGCTGCAGGAGCTGTTCGGCCTGGCCGACGGACCGCGCATCGCCGGCGGCCGTATCGCGGTGCTGCTCGAATTGCTCAGCCCGGCGCGGCGGCCGGTCCAGCTGACCGCCGACTTGAGGGGTTTCTGGGACCGCACCTATCCGGAAGTGCGCAAGGAGCTGAAAGGTCGCTATCCGAAACACCCCTGGCCGGACGATCCGTGGGCGGCGCAGGCTACGGCGAGGACGAAGCGGCCTGGGAGCAGGGCTGAGGGCTGAGGGCTGAGGGGTCAGAAGAGCAGGGCCCAGGGCCCAGGGCCCAGAAGAGCGGCGTGGCGCGTAGGATGTCGGTGAGCTCCGCGAACCGCATCAACGTCCGTAGCGCGAACGGATGCAATACGGGTTGTCGGACCAAGAGCGCCGGCCGCCTCGCGCATTGTGGACCGGGGCGTGGATCGGAGCGTGCGGGCGCGAGGAACCGGCCTACGTTGCTCGCGATCCTGCGCAGTCCAGATAGTGCCCGCGACGGCTGCTGAGTCGCAGAGCGTTCCGGCCCCGAGCGGGCACCGGTCCAGCCTACGCTGTGTACGCTCTCAACTGGAACTGGAACTGGAACCAGTAACTGGAACCGCTACTCACACTCGGTTGCCGAGATCACCGCCATCTTGGCTACCGCCAGGGCGAGCGCTTCGTTGAAGGCATCGCCGTCCATCGCTTCCCATGCCTCGTCCATCTGGACCGCAGCGGTGGCCAGATCGCTGTCGTCCTCGGCCACGGCGATGACGGCAAGCGCGTCGACCAGACCGCGCAGGTCGTTGTCGAGCTCACTGCCTTCGCCGATCTCGATGCCGGTTTCCAGTGCCATGCCCACCGCCAGCAAGCTCTCTCCCACCTCAGTGACCTCATCGCAGCTCAGTTCCTGTGCCAGCGCCGGCAGCGCAAGTCCCAACACCAACAGCATTGCCGCAATCCACCGCATGACGACCTCCGGCGCTACAAGGATGCGGTATCAGACATCAACTGCCAGGGGTTGGTAAAGAGCCGGCCTGCGGGGCTGTCGCTTTGCTTCGGGCGGAAGATCCCGCCTTCACTCCCGACTCCCGACTCCGAACTCCTGACTCCCAGTGCTGGATCCACTGGGCTCGCTATGCCCGCTACTCGCCCAGCTTGCTCTGCAGATAGAGCTCGGTGCCGAGCTTGCCGATCAGTTCTAGCTGGGTTTCGATCCAGTCGACGTGCTCTTCCTCGGACGCCAGGATGCTGCGCAGCAGGTCGCGGCTGACGTAGTCGGCTACGGTCTCGCAGTAAGCGATGGCCTTGCGCAGGTCGGGGAGGGCATCGAGTTCCAGCTTGAGGTCGCAGCGCAGCGCTTCGGTCGGGCTCTCGCCGATGTGCAGCTTGCCGAGCTTCTGCAGGTTCGGCAGGCCCTCCAGAAACAGGATCCGCTCGATCAGCTGATCAGCGTGCTTCATCTCGTCGATGGACTCGTCGTACTCGTACTTCTCCAGCGCCTTGTAGCCCCAATTGCCGTACATGCGGGCGTGCAGGAAATACTGATTGATCGCGACCAACTCGTTGCCGAGGATCACATTGAGATGCTTGATGACGCCAGCGTCGCCTTTCATGGCCGACTCCCTTCCGGTTGGGTAGGCGGCCATGATAGCGGTTGCCGCGTGAGGGGGCCGGAACGCAAACGAGTGTTGGTGCGATTCAAATCGATGTGGAGGGTCTAGTTTGTAGGGCCCAGGGCCCAGGGCTCAGGGCCCAGAAAGGTCAAGAGCCGACTCGAGGCGAGTCAAAACGCGATGGCTGCGAGCTAATCTCCACCCTTGCTCGGAACTGAGCCCTGAGCCCGCCCTAGGCCCTCCGGCTGAGCTTCCCGGCAAACCCCAGTTTCAGGCAGCCATCTGCACCGTCAACGGCCGCAGCAACCACGGCATCCGCTGCGCGGCGCGCGAAGCATGCAGGATTGCCAGAGCCTCATCCGCGCAACTCCCGCAGCCGGCCGCACACCCAGTGTTGGCGGTGAGCTCGGGCAGGCTGTTGACGCCCTCGGCGGCCGCATTGCGGATCATCGCTTCGGTGACGCCATTGCAGAGGCACACGTACATGGTCGGGGTTTGCAAAGATGGCTGTGATGGGGAAAGTGTACGCGAATACGAATGAGTGTCAATAAGAGCGAGGGCTCAGGGCCCAGGGCACAGGGCCCAGTAGAGCGGAGCAGCGCAAGGCTGCGGTCGCTGTCAAGCTGCTTGTCCGGCGCGCAGTCTCAATCTGGCGAGTCCTTCTGGGCCCTGGGCCCTATGCCCTGGGCCCTGCTCTTATGGGCCCTGCTCTCAGTGAAAATCCCTTGACCTCGCATCCAGCCCATCGAGCATGTCGCTCAGGTCGTGCAGGCGTTCGGCGATCAGGTGGTGGACGCCTTCGGCGGATTCGTGGCGGCCTTCGATGCCGAGCAGTTTCGATTCCAGCAGGACGCGTCGCTGGGCTTCGGCCAGGGCCTTCCAGACGACGATGTTGAGCCAGCCGCTTTCATCTTCCAGCGTCATGAAGGTCACACCGGCGGCGGTGCCCGGGCGTTGCCGGAGGGTGACCAGGCCGGCGGCGC
>JBGTIE010000660.1:0-1734 GCA_041745855.1 Lysobacterales bacterium
GCGGCCTGGACGCTGGCGCAGCGCGAGCTCAGCAGTCCGGTCGATGGCTGGGTGCGCGAGACCTGGTACCAGCCCGGCGAGTGGGTCAGTGGCGGTCGACCGGTCATGACACTGCTGCCGGCCGGCGCGATGGAAGTGCGCTTCTTCGTGCCGACCGCGCTGGCCGGTCAGCTCAAACCCGGCCAGCGAGTGGAGATCAGTGGCACCGCGCTGGCGACGTCGCTGGATGGCACGATCAGCTATATCGCCGATCAACCCGAGTACGCGCCGCCGCTGATCTTCAGCCGCGACCGCGCTGACAAGCTGCTGTTTCAGGTCCGCGCCGACCTGCAGATCGAGGCCTCGACCCGGCTTAGCCCCGGCCTGCCGGTGGAAGTGCGGCTGCGATGAGCGCGGTGCGATGAACGAGCCGGTCATCGACGTGCGCGGCCTGACCAAGCGCTTTGGCGACAAGACCGTCGTCGATGGTCTGGACATGCGGGTCGAGCAGGGCCAGATCTACGGTTTCCTGGGACCCAACGGCAGCGGCAAGACGACCTCGATCCGGATGCTCTGCGGTCTGCTCACGCCGGATGCCGGCGAGGGGCGCTGTCTGGGGCTGGACCTGCGCACCCAGACCCAGGCGATCAAACGCCAGACCGGCTACATGACCCAGCGCTTCTCCTGGTATGAGGACCTGAGTATTGCCGAGAACCTCGACTTCGCCGCACGCCTGTATGGTGTTCCGGACGTGCTTGAGCGGGTGAGCGAGACTCTGGCGCGGCTGGGGCTGGCCGAGCGGCGCGCACAACTGGCCGGGACGCTCTCTGGCGGCTGGAAGCAGCGGTTGGCGCTGGCGGCGAGCATGATGCACCGGCCACGCCTGCTGTTGCTGGACGAGCCTACCGCCGGCGTCGACCCGAAGGCACGACGCGAATTCTGGGCGCAGATTCACGCGCTGGCGGCCGAGGGTGTGACCGTGCTGGTGTCGACCCATTACATGGACGAGGCCGAGCGTTGCCATCGGCTTGCCTATATCGCCGCTGGCCGGCTGTTGGTCGAAGGCACGCCCGATTCGGTGCTGGCGCGGGTAGGCCTGACCACCTTCGTCGTCGAGCACGGGACGATCGCCGATCAGCAGGCGCTCGAAGCCCTGCCCGGCATCGAACAGGTGGTTCCCTTCGGCACCCGTCTGCATCTGTCCGGCAGCAATGGTGAGCAGCTGCGTAGATCCATGGCCGAGTATTGCGACGCGCATGGGTTGGCCTGGAAACCCGGCAAAGCCAGCCTGGAGGACGCCTTCATCCACCTGATGGCTGGTGCGCGGGACGGAGCCAGGAGCGGTCAGGATTATCCGTGATGAGCCGAATCAATGACCATTTCTCCTGGTCGCGGTTGTGGGCAATGGTGTCCAAGGAGTTCATCCAGATGCGCCGCGACCGGCTGACCTTCGCAATGATGGTCGGCATTCCGCTGCTGCAACTGGTGCTGTTCGGTTTCGCGATCAACAGCGATCCGCGCGACCTGCCGACCGCCGCGCTGGTCGCCGACGACAGCCCGTTGGCGCGGCGGATGCTTTCGGCGATGCACAACAGCGGCTATTTCGACATCCATCAGCGGCTTGCCAACGAGGCCGAGGCCGACGCGATGCTAGCCCGCGGTGAGGTCCAGTTCGTGTTGCAGATCCCGGCCGGCTTCGAACGCGCCGTTCGGAGAGGTGAGCGACCGACCATGCTGCTGCTGGCCGATGCCAGC
>JBGTIE010000661.1:0-4981 GCA_041745855.1 Lysobacterales bacterium
CTCTTGACCTTCTGGGCCCTGGGCCCCGAGCCCTGGGCCCTGAGAAGCTCTTGACCTTCTGGGCCCTGGGCCCTGAGCCCTGGGCCCTGGGCCTTGAGCAGCTCTTGACCTTCTGGGCCCTGGGCCCTGAGCCCTGGGCCCTAAGATCTTCGTTCGACTCGCTTTGCCCTTACCCCTAACCCCTCACCCCTCAGCCCTCAGCCCTCAGCCCTCAGCCCTCGGTGTGCAACCGTACAGAGCGCGACGGTTCAACGTCCTATTGTCCGGGCCATATCGCTGACTTCTGGAAACGACTTCGCCATGTCACTCTCGACGGGATTGCCCGCCCTGCTTGCCACTTCGCTGCCGTCCCTGTCCGAGTTTGACAATGGGCGGGATGAGGGCGACACGCGGCTGCGGTTCATTCCGGTGGCCGAAGAGCGCGGCCGGGTGGATGAGGTCTCGATCGGCGCGGTCGACTGTGTCGTCCTGGACCAGTTGAGCATCGCTGTAATCGGTCTGGGCTACGTCGGCCTGCCGCTGGCGGCGGAACTGGGACGCCGATACAACACGATCGGTTTCGATATCGATGCTGAGCGTATCGAGGCCTTGCGGCGCGGTCACGACCGCACCCGTGAAGTCTCCGAAGGCGCTCTGCGCAGTGCGCCGAAGCTGGGTTTCAGCAGTGATCCGGCCGCGCTGGAAGGCTGCGACGTCTACATCATCGCCGTCCCGACCCCGGTCGATCCGGCCAATCAGCCTGATTTGCGGCCGCTCAAGGCAGCCAGCCTGACGGTCGGTCGGGCGATGCGGCCCGGTGCACTGGTGATCTATGAATCGACCGTCTACCCTGGCGCGACCGAGGAGGTCTGTGGGCCGATCCTGAGTCAGGCCTCGGGGCTGCTGGTCGACCGCGATTTCCACCTGGGCTACAGCCCGGAGCGGATCAATCCGGGCGATCACCAACGCCGCTTGACCGACATCGTCAAGATCACCTCGGGCTCCAATCCGGCCGCCGCCGAAATGGTCGACCGGCTCTACGCCAGTATTATTCCGGCCGGTACCCATCGAGCGCCGAGCATCCGCGTCGCCGAGGCCGCCAAGGTCATCGAGAACACCCAGCGGGACGTCAATATCGCGCTGATCAACGAGTTGGCGATGTTGTTCCACCGGATGGATATTGATACCGACGAGGTACTCGAGGCCGCCGCGTCGAAGTGGAATTTCTTGCCCTTCAGGCCCGGTCTGGTCGGCGGTCACTGCGTCGGGGTGGATCCCTACTACCTGACCTACAAGGCCCAGCAGATCGGCTTCCACCCGGCCATGATCCTCGCCGGTCGGCGCATCAACGATGGTATGGGGGCCTATGTGGCCGGCCGTGTGATCAAGCTGATGGTCCAGCGACGCGCCCACATCGTCGGTGCCCGGGTACTGATCCTGGGTCTGGCCTTCAAGGAAAACTGCCCTGATCTGCGCAACACGCGGGTTGTCGACGTCATCACCGAACTGCGCGACTACGGTGCCACGGTGGATGTCTGCGATCCCTGGGCCGATCCGGCCGAGGCGCTGGCCGAGTATGGCTTGAAACTGATCGCCGCACCGGCCAGTGGCTGCTACGACGCGGTCGTGCTGGCAGTGGCGCATCAGCAGTTCGCCGAGATGGGTGCGAACCGGATTCGCGCATTCGCCGTCGCCGATGGCGTGCTGTTCGACGTCAAACACCTCCTCGCCACCGCCACGACGGACGGTCGGCTATGAACGCCCGCGACGTACGCAAACTACAAGGCACACCAAAATGAGAATCCTGGTAACAGGCGCCGGGGGCTTCATCGGCTACAGCCTGTGTCAACGGCTGCTCCACCGTGGTGACGCGGTGCTTGGCTACGACAACCTCAACGACTACTACGACGTGCGCCTGAAACAGGCCCGCCTCGACCGCCTGCTGCCTCAGCCGGGCTTCCAGTTCCGGCTCGCCGCGCTGGAGGACCAGGGTGCCATGGAGCGGGCCTTTGCCGACTTCAAACCGGACCGGGTGGTCAACCTGGCCGCCCAGGCCGGCGTCAGCCACTCAATGACGCATCCACGCAGCTATATGAGCAGCAATATCGTCGGTTTCATGAACATCCTGGAATGCTGTCGCGCGGCGGGCACCGAGCATCTGGTGTACGCATCCTCCAGTTCGGTCTATGGCGCCAACACGAAGCTACCCTTTTCGGTCAACGATTCGGTCGACCATCCGCTGAGCATCTATGCGGCGAGCAAGAAGTGCAATGAACTGATGGCGCATACCTACAGCCATCTGTACGGATTGCCGACCACCGGACTGCGCTTCTTCACGGTCTATGGCCCCTGGGGGCGGCCGGACATGGCGTTGTTCAAGTTCACCCGCAACATCCTTGCCGATGAACCCATCGAGATCTACAGCTACGGTCACCACAGCCGGGATTTCACCTATATCGACGACATCATCGAAGGCGTGGTGCGGGTGCTTGATCTGACCGCGACCGCCGACTCGGCCTTCGACCTGCGCCATCCGCGACCGGCCACCTCGAACGTGCCATACCGGGTCTACAACATCGGCAACCAGCGGCCGGTCCGCCTGCTCGACTATGTAAAGTTGATCGAGCAGGCACTGGGGCGCAAGGCCAACGTGCACATGCTGCCGGCACAGCCGGGGGATGTCCCCGACACCCAGGCCGATGTCAGCGAGTTGCAGCGCGACACCGGCTACGCGCCGTCGACACCGGTGCAGGTCGGCGTGCGCAAGTTCGTCGACTGGTATCTGGACTTCTATGGCACTTCGGACGGGGCCGCCGATGCTGTGGGGCAGACACTGGAACCGCTGCCGACCCCGCTCTGGTACCCGAGCTCGGGGCGCCCAGCGACCGCGCACACCAACGGTGGGGTGCAGCTCTGAGCTTCCAGGTTCGCTGTCGCACAGAGCGGCATCACACACACTGCTAGCGTGTCGGGCGACGATCTGTTGGGAGACTGGACGTGAGATTGCTGTACCGCTGCTATGGCCTGGTCTTGCTGTTGGCCAACGCCTTGCCGGCCGCCCATGCCGGCACGCAGTCCATCGTGATGGAGATTTTCGTTGTCCAGGGCTCGGGTTCGAGCTTCCCGCCGCCCGGCCAGTTGGCCAGCAATCATTGGCGGCCGGTGGCGGCTGCGAAAGATCAGCTGCGGGTCGCCAGCCTGGATGTGGGCGCGCTGTGCGATGCGATTGCGGGCAATACGCCCGTGCCGTGCACCACACCTGAGCCGAATCACGTCGAGGTGGACCTGCAACTGGCGCGACTGGCGGAATACCTCGACCTGGTCGCCGGAGCGCCGGCAGTGGTGGCGCTGCAGCAAGTGGAGAACGAGGTCGTGCTGAATGAACTGGCCGATCAGCTCGACGCCCGCGTCGCAAACTCCAGCTATGTCGGTCTGATGTTTGAGGGCGGTGATCCACGCGGCCTGGATCTGGCCTTTCTGATCGATACCTCGCGCATTGCTGGCGCGATGGTCAACCAGCTGGCCGAGAGTGAAATCGATCCCAGTCAGGGTGGTCACCAGCTGCTTCATCCGAAGGCGCCGCTGTTGCTCAGCGCGGTTTTCACCGCACCGGGCGATGGTGCCGTACAGGCCTTCAGGGTGCTGAACGTGATCGTCGACGATCGCACCGGCTTGAATGCAAGCAGCTTCAACGCGCGTGAACGCCGCTTTGCCCAGGCCAGTTCGATAGCCGCCTTGATCCGGCAGATGCAGCACGACGCGCAGGGTCTGAGCGCGCCGCTGATCGTGACCGGGAAGTTGCAGCTGCTCGTGGCCGGGCTGCTCTCCGGAGATTCTAGCTAGACCATTTCCAGCCCCACCGAAGAGTTCCTGCGGCGAGACCGAAGCAGATCGCGTCGGTGCGCTGCCGTGCACCTGAACAGAACCACTATACCGTTGAAATTTATAATGAAAACAACGCTATAAGTGTCCAAGCGTACGGACCCTGGGAGCTGCTCAACACTACAGTCAGGCCATGTGCCAGTCCCGGCTGGCGCTTCCACCAAGTAGCAGCTAGCAGAGGCCAGTCATGTCCACCGTGCCATCCATCCAGACGGAATTCGCCCCCCCCAGGGTTGGCCTGGCCGACCCCAGCCAGACGGCCCCCCACGACACTGTCGATACCCTGGTGCCGCTGCAGGGGGCGAACTCGAGCGACCTTGTGGCACCCGCGCAGTGGCGAAAACTGGTCCGCCAGCAGCGCTCGGACTGGTTGGTGCTGTTGGCGCTGATCGAGATCAGCTTGCTGAGCGCTGCGGTGGCGCTTGCCGGCTGGAGCGCGCAGATGGTCGGTCTCGCACCACTGGCGCTCGCCCAGACGGTCCTGTTTGTGCTCGTGAGCTGGATCGGCATGCTCGCGCTGGGCTTGTATCAGCGCCATTCCGAGTACGCCAGCGCGCTGAGCTTCGGCACCGCAGCGCGGATCGGTGCCGCGCTGTTCATTGCGGCAGTGTTGGCGCTAGGCTGGGGCCTGGCCAGCGAGAGCGGCAGCAATGCGCTGAGCCTGACGATGGCGCTAGCCTACGCCGGCGCATTGCTGCTGCTCTCGCGGCTGGGCGGCGCGCAACTGGTGGGCCACGAACAATTGCGTCGCCGAACCTTGTTCGTCGGTGCGGGGGCGCGCGCTGCGGAAGTCGCCGGGCGTCTGCAATCAGACCAGGGTGGACTGCTCGCCCGTTCCATGAAAGTAGTTGGCTTCGTCCCCCTGAGTTCCGACCGAGTCGCTCTGGCCGACATCCGGCGGTTGCGACCGACCGGCAGTCTGGCCGAACTGGCCCGAACCCACGAGGTCGACGAGATCGTCATCGCTGCCGATGATCGGCGCCGCAGCCTGCCGATGCTCGATCTGGTCGCGTGTCGGCTGGCAGGGGTCAAGGTGCTCGAACTCGATGCCTTTTACGAACGTGAATGCGGCAAGGCGGCGCTGGATCTGATCCAGCCCTCCTGGTGTGTGTTCGCCGGC
>JBGTIE010000662.1:0-1627 GCA_041745855.1 Lysobacterales bacterium
CTTCCAGCTGCGCCAGCGCCACCGCCAGCGCATCGGGCCCGGCAAAGGGCGGATGGCCGGCGAGCAACTCGAAGGCAACGACCGCCAGCGAGTACAGGTCCGAGCGCGCATCGACGATCAATCCGCGCGCCTGCTCCGGGCTCATGTAGCCGACACTGCCGATCGCCAGCCCGGTTTCGGTCAGACGCGAATGGCTGTGTCGAAAGGCGGCACCGAAATCGGCCAGCAACGGCCGTCCGGCGCCATCGAAGAGGATGTTCTCGGGCTTGATGTCGCGATGGACGATGCCGGCCGCATGGGCGTGATCGAGCGCGTCGAGCAGCGTTTCGAGCAAGGCAAGCACCCGCTCCTCAGTCACCGGCCGTGGCCATGCCGACAGGTCACCGCCTTCAAGCAGCGGCATCACATAGTAGGGCAGGCCCTCGCTGGTGCGGCCGTATTCGTACAGGCCGACGATGCTCGGATGGCGCAGCCGGGCCAGACTGTGCGCCTCGTTCTCGAAGCGCAGCACGTACTGGCCGGCGTTCTCGGCGTCCAGATCGACCACCTTGATCGCCACCTCGCGCTCGACTGCCAGTTGAGTGGCGCTATAGACCGTCGCCATGCCACCGCGGCCGAGCAGGGCGGTGATGCGGTAACCGGGGATCTGCGGATACTGGCTCAAGCTGATTCCGATCGGGCGCTCGGGACTATAGGGCGCATGCTAGCGCGGTTGATGCCGGGCTTGAGTCAAGTTGCTGCCGAAAGGCGAGGGCCCAGGGCCCAGGGCTCAGGGCCCAGGGCTCAGGGCCCAGCAAAGCCGCATCGTGCGCGTAGGATGTCCGTGAGCTCAGCGAACCGCATCAGAACAGTTCCAGTAGCCAGTTCCAGTTGCCAGCAAAGAGCGGGCCGCCTTGATGGAACCCCGAGTTGTACTCGGGCCCAGGACCCGGAAAAGCCGCATCGTGCGCGTAGGCTGTCGGTGAGCTCGGCGGCCGTCGCTCAATCGCTGCCAGCGGGGCTGGGCGCGCTCGCAGTGGTCCGCAACAGCTTCTGCAGCTCTTCCCGCACCTGCGCCTGGTTGCCGCGCTTGATGGGTTTGCCGTCGCGCATCAGCTCGTAGCAGATCAGCTGGTCGCTGCCGTCGGGTTGGCGTCGGAGCAGCTTGTTCAGCGTGTAAGGGCCATTACGTCCCAGCCGTACCCGCAGGTTGCTGCTCGCGGCTGCGGTTGGATTCGCCGCACTGGATAGTGTGACGGGCGCAGCGGGCGGCGGTGGGTCCTCTTCGGATGTGACCGAATGCTCTGGCGCCTTGTACGCTGGCGGATTTCTCGGCTCCACTGTCTCCCACAACGGTGTGGTCGGCTGGTGCGATTGACTCGGTGCTTGCATCGGCAGTTCGGCAGGCTGCGGCGATGTAATGGTCGCGGGCTCGGCCGTGATCGGATTGGCACCGGGCCAGTCCAGTGCTGGCAGATCCGGCTCGGCCGCCGGATCGTCATCGGCCGCATCGAAGGGTCGCCGTGCTTGCGGATCACGCCGCGGCATCACTGCGGGTGGGCGGTTGGCCAGTGCGCCGGGCGTCCAGTCCAGCGCCGGCAGGCTATCGGCCGCCTCGGCTGCCGGTAGAGCCGGTGTTGCCGGCGTT
>JBGTIE010000663.1:0-6233 GCA_041745855.1 Lysobacterales bacterium
CCAGCAGCAGCGGGCCGTCGCTGCCGACTCGCTCCCGGTGGGCCTCGACCCAGGCCACGGCCGCGGCGGCATCGTCCATGAACAATGGGAAGGGTGCCTCGGGATAGGTGCGGTAATCGGCGATGACGGTGACCGCGCCAAGCCGCGCGAAGCTGTCACCGACAAAGCGGTACCAGCCGCGGCTGCCATTGCGCCAGCTGCCACCGTAGTAGAAGACGACCACCGGAGCGTCCGCACGCGGTGCGTCCGGACGATAGATGTCCAGCCGCAGTTTGCGTTCGGGCAGGAACTCGATAGCGCTGTCGGCGAGCGTGTTGCCACCACCGCGGGAAAGATTGACCGCGCCGAAGAAGCCCGCCTGGCAGGCACTGATGCCCAACATGCTCGCCAGCAGCAACACACAGCGCACGATTGGCGCGCGACCGCCCCTAAGCCTATCCAGGCTGAACGCCTGCGCGCGCAGATCTTGCCCGCGACCGCTCTCTGACCTACTGTCCCTATCCTCGCCGTGTAGGGGAACACTCATGCTCCGTCATCTCCTTTGTGTGCTCGTGCTGCTGCCCGGTCTGGCGCTGGCCGAGTATCAAACGCAATACCCCGGCGGCGTGCCGGAGACCCAGCACGTCCAATATCACGGCGGTGGTGAAATCCGCTGCGAGAGCAACAGGGGCGGT
The DNA here is from genome assembly GCA_041745855.1 of Lysobacterales bacterium. Taxonomy (GTDB): domain Bacteria; phylum Pseudomonadota; class Gammaproteobacteria; order Xanthomonadales; family SZUA-5; genus JAWLAT01. The sequence continues at coordinate 675 of JBGTIE010000663.1, forward strand.
TACAAGGAATGCTACACCGGCTTCCGCCAGCCACCGCAGCTGGTCCGCCAGCTGAGCGACTCCAGCTGTCGCGAGGGCAGCAGCTGGGGCCATCGCCCGGGCATGGTCTGGGTCAGTCGTGGCTGCCGCGCCGTGTTCGCCGAGTTGGCTGGCCATGACTGGGGCCACGACGGGCGGGCGGAAGTGCGTTGCGAAAGCCACAACGGGCGCCATCTGGAGTGCCGCAAGCCCTTCCGAGGGCCGGCGGTGGTGGTCCGGCAGTTAAGCGACACTCGCTGCGTGGAGGGTCGCACCTGGGGTCAGGGCCGCGGTGTGATCTGGGTCAGCAACGGCTGCCGGGCCGTGTTCGGCGAGAGCTACCGTCCCTCCGGCCCCCACTGGGGCGGCGGTCAGGGCAGCGGCTATGAGCAGTTCTGCGAAAGCCGCAGCGATCGTTACCAGCGTTGCACCTGGGACCCCAGCGCCGGCATTCCCTTCCTGGTCGACCAGATCTCCAGCGCGCCCTGCGTGCGCAACCGCAGCTGGGGCTATGACCTGCGCCAGGGCTACATCTGGGTTGACCACGGTTGTCGCGGGCGCTTTGCGGGGCGCTGAAAGCGCAGGGCCCAGGGCTCAGGGCCCAGGGCCCAGAAGAGCCGCGGCCTTGCGCGTGTAGGATGTCGGTGAGCCTGCGAACCGCATCGACAGGGTTGAGCGGAGAGCAAAGCGCTGTCGGGCCAGCGCACTCCAAAAGTGGCGCGCCGCCCCTTTTGGAGTGCGGCGACCTGGCGCCGCTTTGCTCTTCTGGGCCCTGGGCCTTGGGCCCTGCTCTTCTGAGCCTCAGCCCTCAGCCCTAAAAAGTCAATCCACCGCCAAAACCTGCGCGCAGCCGTGCACGATCGGCAGCAACTCCGCAATCGCGGTGTCGCTGTAGCGTTCGCCCGGGACGGTTTCGGCGAGGGTGAACTGGAGCCGCTCGCTACGCTGCAGCAGCAGCGGCGGATCGAAGGCAATGGCCTGCGGCCGAGGGTGATCGGCGAGGGTCCATGAGCCCACGGCCACGCCATCAAGCGCAAGTTCCAGCCGAGCCACGCGGCCGTTGGCAGCATACAGGCGCTCGCTTTTCGGATAGCCATTGACCAGTTGCAGGCCTTCCAGCACGAGGGCCTCGATCGGCTCAGGCATAGGGATGTCGTCTGAACCGTCATCGAGCCGCTGCTGGCGGACCGCGTGCAGGTCGAGCGCCAGCGTTTCACCTACGCCGTGGCCCTCGACCCCCTCGACCCAGGCCGTATCGCTGCGACCATCGGCCATGCGAAACGGCGCGTAGTCGGTCTGGTCGGAAGACTCCAGCGTGCTGCTGGCCTGGTAATCGAAGCCAATCAGCAGATGAGCGCAGCCGCCAGACTGGCGCGCCGACACCTCGGTCAGCGATGGCGTGCGACCTGCAGCCAGATCGGCCGCGTCGAACAAGCGACGCAACCGGATTTCGCCGCCGACGCCGATCCGCTTGATCTGCAGGGTTGTGGCATCGAGGAGGACAATCTGCTCGACGATCGACGGATCATCCGTGAAGCGCAGGAACTGTCCGGTCGGATCGGCCGGATCGGTGGGGGCAGGCCCGGTCACCCGCTGCAGCGCCGAGGCGCTCATGCGGCGGCCGTCCAGCCATTCGATCATCTGCTCGTCGCGGTATTCGATCCACGCGCCCGGATCTTTCAGGTCCTGCCAGTAGCCATCAAGAGGCGCCTGAGCTTGCGCGGTCACAGGCAGCAGGAAGCACAGGGTCAGCCACACTAGGGAGCGCATTAGTCGTCTCCGATACGGTATCTACGCGATATTCGGGGCGAAACGGGCTCCCAAGCAATTCAGATCACAACTGCTCGACTATCCCCAGCGTCGCCTTGGCCCGGTTGAGCGTGTAGAAGTGCAAACCGGGCGCGCCACCGGCGATCAGCTTGCGGCACAGGTCCACCACTACCTCCAGCCCATAGGCACGGATCGCGGTGGCATCGTCGGCGTAGGCGCTCAGGCGGCGCTCCAGCCAGCGCGGGATTTCGGCGCCACACATCTCGGAGAATCGACGCAGCTGGGAGAAATTGGTGATCGGCATGATGCCCGGCACGATCGGCACCTCGATGCCGGCGCGGCGAACGTCATCGAGGAAGCGGAAATAGCTTTCGGCGTTGAAGAAGTACTGCGTGATCGCCGCGTTCGCGCCGGCCTCGACCTTCTCGGCGAAGTGCTTCAGGTCGCTTTGAGCATCGCGACACTGCGGATGGAACTCGGGGTAACAGGCCACTTCGATGTGAAACTGGTCGGCGAAATCCTGCCGGATGTAGCGCACCAGCTCACTGGCATAGCGAAACTCGCCCGGCGAAGCCATGCCGCTGGGCATGTCGCCGCGCAGCGCCACGATGCGCTGGCAGCCGAGCGCCACATAGCGCTGGAGCAGGTCCCGGATCTCCTCGCGCGTGCCGCCCAGGCACGACAGATGCGGCGCGACTTCCAGACCGAGGCCCTTGAGCTCTGCGACCGTATCGAAGGTATAGCTCAAGGTCGATCCGCCAGCGCCAAAAGTGACCGACACGTAGTCGGGTGAGGTCGGCTGCAGTGCGGCAACGGTATCAAACAGCGTCTGTTTCTGTTCGGCCGTCTTCGGCGGGAAGAACTCGTAACTGACCGGGACCGGCAGGCTCATCGGGGACTCCGCTTTGGATCTGGTAACGGGACGAAACCTCACTCTTCGTTGCACTGGGCCCTGCCCCCGATCGCATCTGGGGCAGGGCTTGCGACCTTCGCTTCATCTGGGCCCTGGGCCCTGGGCCCTGAGCCCTGAGCCCTGAGCCCTGAGCCCTATGCCCTGGGGCCCTGGGCCCTCACCTCTCAGCCCTAATAACGATAATGCTCCGGCTTGTACGGTCCCTCGACCTTGACGCCCAGATAGCTGGCCTGGTTCTCGGTCAGCTTGGTCAGCTTGACGCCGAGCTTCTCCAGGTGCAGCCGCGCCACTTCCTCGTCCAGTCGCTTGGGCAGGTGATAGACCGCCGGCTCGTACTTGTCGCGGTTCTGCCACAGGTCGATCTGCGCCAGCACCTGGTTGGAGAAGGAATTGCTCATGACGAAGGCCGGGTGGCCGGTCGCGCAGCCCAGGTTCACCAGTCGGCCTTCGGCCAGCAGGTAGATCTCGTTGCCGTTGGCGAAGCGATATTTGTCCACCTGCGGCTTGATCTGCTCACGCTCGACGCCGTCGGCGGTGTTGAGCCGGTCGACCTGGATCTCGTTGTCGAAATGGCCGATGTTGCAGACGATCGCCTGATCCTTCATCGCCGCCATGTGCTCGAGCGTGATGATGTCCTTGTTGCCGGTGGTGGTGACGTAGATGTCGCCGCGGCCGAGAGTGTCCTCGATGGTGGTGACCTCGAAGCCTTCCATCGCCGCCTGCAGCGCGCAGATCGGATCGATCTCGGTGACGATCACGCGCGCACCCAGACCACGCAGGGAGCGGGCCGAACCCTTGCCGACGTCGCCGTAGCCGCAGATCACCGCAGCCTTGCCGGCGACCATCACGTCGGTGGCGCGCTTGATGCCATCGGCGAGCGACTCGCGGCAGCCGTACAGATTGTCGAACTTGCTCTTGGTGACCGAGTCGTTGACGTTGATCGCCGGCACCAGCAGCTGGCCGAGGGCCTTCATCTGGTACAGCCGGTTGACACCGGTGGTGGTCTCCTCGGAGACGCCGCGCCAGCCCTTGACGACCGTGTGCCAGTAGCCTGGGCGCTCGGCCGCGACGCGCTTGAGCAGCCGCTTGATGACCGCTTCCTCTTCGCTCTCGCTGGGCGTATCAACCCACTTGTCGCCCAGTTCCAGCTGATAGCCCTTGTGGATCAGCAAGGTCACGTCGCCGCCATCATCGACCACCATTTCCGGGCCTTCCGCACCGCCGCCAAAGCTCAGCGCGGCCAGCGTGCAGTCCCAATACTCTTCCAGCGTCTCGCCCTTCCACGCGAACACCGGCGTGCCGGTCACGGCAATCGCCGCGGCGGCCTCGTCCTGAGTCGAGAAGATATTGCACGAAGCCCAGCGCACATTCGCGCCCAGATCCACCAGCGTCTCGATCAGGACCGCGGTCTCGGTGGTCATGTGGAGCGAGCCGGTGATGCGCACATCCTTCAACGGCTTGTCCGTGGCGTGCTTGCGTCGGATCGACATCAAGCCGGGCATCTCGTGTTCGGCCACCGTGATCTTGCGCCGGCCGAGATCGGCCAGACTCAGGTCACGGACCTTGTAATCATTGATTTCTAGAGGCTTTGTCTGCGCGTGCATCGGTCGCTCCTTGAAGAATCCGGGCTGCCGGGCGAGCCACTGAAGGCCACGATCCCAGCTCAGGCCGGGCAGTATATCTCTTTGTCCGGATGAAAGGATGAATGTTGGGAGAAGCAGTTGGGAGTCGGGAGTCGGGAGTTGGGAGTTGGGAGTCGGGAGTAAGGGCAAGTGCACGAGCGAGAGCCAAGGCGACACCAAGCCAAAGCAAGCGGTACGAACAGCAAGTGCGAACTGTTCCACGATGCGAACGCCCGACTCCCGACTCCCGACTCCCGACTCCCGCTTGCGTGATTACCCCCTTGCACCCATCCTTCGCGCGACTTTTGAGGAAGCCCCCCGCGATGCGCCTTTCCACCGTGTTTGTATTGACCCTGCTGCTTGCCCCTGGCGTGCTGCTGGCACAGGCTCAGGATCGTGCCTTTCAACTCGAGAGTACGGTTGGGCTGGACCCCAGCAGCTGCGCCAGCGATCAGAACCTGAATCTACCTGGCGGCGCGAGTGAGGTGGTGGTGTGCCTGACCCTGGCCAACAACGGCCTGGAAACCCTCTATCTGCATCAACTGGTTTCCGAGCAGCTCGGCGTGCTGGACCCGGCGGCGCTGTACACGCTGCCGGCGCACAGCGCGGTGTTCTACACCTACGCGGTACCGGTCAGCGCTACCGCCGGGCTGGTCAGCCGCTGGGTCTCCGAGGACCTGTCCGGACAGCGCTATTGCGCCATCGCCTGGTCCGTGGTGACGCTGGGCCGGACGCTGTTTGGTACCGGTAGCGGTAGCGGTGGGGAAACGGGCTCCGGACTGACCTGCGAGATCGAACCACAGGACCGTTGATAGGCTTTCCGGCGTGCGGCCGTGAGCGAGGCGGCGCCTAGCCGGATCTCGACGGCTTTCTGGGGCGCCGCGCTGGCGAGTCTGGCCTGGATCTGCCTGGCGCCTTGGCCGCTCACCGATGCGCCGTCCGATATCGACCGCCGCGGGCTGATCTGGGCACTCGGACTGACTGCCCTGCTGCTGCCGATGCTGGCCTGGCGCGCGCTGCGGCAGGCTGGATCGGCGTTGATCCTGGCTTTTTGGGCGTGGCTGGCGGTCGACCTGTTCGCGGCAGTTCTTGCTTTGCAGCCCTGGCCGGCCTGGCTGGGCGGACCCGAACGCGGCTTGGGGCTGCTCGACCATCTCGCCTGGCTTTTCTGTCTGCTGGCGCTGTACGGCGCCCTGGCGAGCCTGCCGCCGGGCCGGGCCGAAAACCGATCGGGGC
>JBGTIE010000664.1:0-16905 GCA_041745855.1 Lysobacterales bacterium
CCGGTCCACCACGCCCGGCTGCGGCAGGGCGACCCGGAAGCGCAGTTGTTCCCGGTCACGCTCGAGCATCGTGAAGGTCTGGCTGTTCTCCAGCGCAGCGGCGACCAGATCCCAGGCCTCGGCACCGGCATTGGGCAGCAGCAAATCGGTCTTGCCCGAGGCCGGTGCATACAACTCGCCCGCGGTGACCGGACCTCGGGCGCCTAACGGCGGGGGTTGCAGTTCATTGCCGGCGAGGAGCCGATCGGTGTTCGCCGGCGGAACCATCAGTCCCGGATCATGGCCGGGGCGGTCCAGATCGGCCGGCACCTGCAGTTCCGGCGCCTCGCCGCTGTCGACGTAATACCGTTTGGGTTCGAGCAAGCCGCATCCGACCAGGCTGGCGAGGGCGGCGCAAACCAGAGCGTAGCGCGCGGCCTTGCTGATCAAGGCGCCGGGCCGGTTGGGGTCAATCAGCGATGGCAAGTTCATAAGCTTTCCTGAGAACCGCAGCGTAGGGCGGCTCCAATTCGGTCAAGGGCAGTCGCAAGGCCGGACCGCAACGGCCCAACATCGACAACAACGATTTGATGGCGATCGGGTTGGGCGCGACATTCAAGGCTTCGATCAGTCCCCGCAAGCGCCGATCCAGCGCCGCACATGCGGTCCGGTCGCTGCCGGCCAGACGAGCCAGCGTTGAGACCTCCTGCGGAACGACGTTCGCCACGACGCTGACTACGCCATCGGCGCCCTGCATCATCCATTCGGCACAGCTTCCATCATCACCCGAGAGTATCGCGAAGTCTGGTCGGCGCAACGCCAACAGCGCCTGAAGGCGCTCGTTGCGGCTGACCGCCTCCTTGATACCCAGTACCTGCGCATGGTCGCACAAGCGCCGCACGGTGTCCGGCTGCAGATCGACACCGGTGCGTGATGGCACATTGTACAGAACGATGGGCGCGGAGAGTTCATCGGCCAACAGGCAGTAGTGCCGATACAGTCCTTCCTGGGTCGGCCGCGAGTAAAACGGCGTCACGGCCAGCAGCAATTCCGCCCCCGCCGCCACCAGTTGCCTGCCCAGACCCAGGGCCTTGGCGCTCGATCCGCCGCCGACGCCGGCCCAAACCGGCAGGCGCTCGCCGACTAGTCGGCGCGCCCGTTCTACCATCCGGACCAGCTCCAGGGCTTCCAGAGCGCCGGATTCGCCGGTCGAACCGCCCAGGACGACCGCCGTCGTGCCCACCTCCGCATGCCATTGCAGTAGCGAATCCAGACTGTCGAAATCGACCGATCCATCGCCCGCGAATGGGGTGATCAGGGCGCAAATGCTGCCGCTACGCTGCAAGTTGGCAAATCCTCAACCGGGAAACGGGGACGCAAGGCCGGCGGATGTTACTTGCGGCTTTGCGAGGGTGACAAGTATGCTCCCGTGGTGGCCGGCTTCGTATTGCCTTGCCGTGTTTGTCCGCATTGTGCCCTCGGCCCGGAATTGCATGAGGTTTCCTTGAGCGCCAGCAAGTCCCGCCAGTCGGTCCCCGAGAACTTCCTGCTCGTCTCTGCGATAGGTCCGCAGACCACCGCCCTGCTTACCGTGCTGGGCAAGCGGGTGGTCGATTCGGGCTGCAATCTGCTTGAGGCGCGGGTCAGCATGCTGGGACAGGAAGTCTGCGTGTTGCTGCTTGCCGGCGGCGCCTGGGATGCGATCGCCAAGTTCGAGAACGCGCTGGGTCGACTGGCCCGCGAAGAGCAGATCAGTCTGACCAGTCGGCGCACCACGGCGCGTGAACTGACCGGCAGCACCCTACCCTATGCGGTCGAAGTGATTGCCGCGGACAAGTCCGGGATCCTCTACCAGCTCGGCGATTTCTTCGCCCGTCGGGGCATCACGGTGGAGAACCTGAGCAGTTCACGCTATCGGGCCACCCAGACCGGTGCCGAGATGTTCAGTGCCCAGATCACGATCGGCGTTCCGGTCAGCACCCACATTTCCAGCTTGCGAGACGATTTCCTCGAGTTCTGCGATACGCTCAACCTGGATGCGATTCTGGAACCGATCAAGGGCTGAAGCAGCAGCGGAGACAGACCGCAGGACCCCGACCACGTAATGGAAGCCCGCTTTATGGAAGCCCACGTTATGGATGGAAGCAATGGCGGGCATGGATAGACTCCCCGAATTCGACGTCGCCGTAACTCCCGATGATCGCCTGACCCGGGCCCAGTTGCTGGGCCGCCCGAGTGTCTTGTATTTCTACCCGAAGGACGCCACCCCGGGCTGCACCCGCGAGAGTCAGGATTTCGCCGCCGCCTGGCCGGAGTTGCAGCGCCATGGGGTGCAGCTGTACGGCGTATCACGTGATAGCCTGCGCTCGCACCAGAACTTCCAGCGCAAGTTCGAATTGCCATTCCCGCTGATCGCCGACCTTGACGAATCGCTCTGCAGCGCCTTCGATGTGATCGGCGAGAAGATGATGTATGGCCGCCAGGTCCGCGGCATCGTGCGCAGCACTTTCCTGTTCGATGCCGAGGGCACGCTGGTGTGCGAATGGCGCAAGCTCAAGGTGCCCGGCCATGTGGACGCCGTGCTGGCTGCGGTGCAAGAACTGTCTGGCCAGACCCGCTGATGCGGCGGGCCGGTACCCCGCAAGTCCCTGATCTCATTCCGGAGTGGCGCCTCGCCGCTGCACTCCGCCTTGCCCTGCCGTCTGGAGCCCCGATCGCACCATGAGCCGACGCAAATCGATCTACGTGCTCGACACCAACGTGCTGATGCACGACCCGACCTCGCTGTTCCGTTTCGAGGAACATGATGTCTATCTGCCGATGATGGTGCTGGAGGAGCTCGATCATGCCAAGAAGGGCATGTCGGAAGTCTCCCGTAACGTACGCCAAGTCAGTCGTTTCCTGAGCGATCTGATCGAAGGCAACGGCAAGGCTGAACTGGACGCCGGCCTGCCGCTCAAGCGCCCCGACAGTCTGGACCTTGGCAAGCACACGCCGCGCGGCCGACTCTACTTCCAGACCAGCGGCCCGGGCGCCAACGGCAAGGGCTTCGGCAACGTGCTGCCGGACAACCAGATCCTGCAGGCGGTACTGGAGCTGAAGGAGGCCCGCAGCAAGGAATCGGTGATCCTGGTCACCAAGGACATCAACCTTCGGATCAAGGCCTCAATCAACGCCATTCCGGTCGAGGACTACGAGAATGACCGTGCACTGGACGACCTGAGCCTGCTCTACCGCGGCGTCACGGCGCTGCCTGAAGATTTCTGGTCGCATCATCCGGAACTCGAATCGTGGACTGAGCGCGGTCATACCTGGTATCGGCTCAAGCTCGGCGAGGGCGAGCGCTGGTCACCCAACGAATGTCTCTATCTGCCGGAAGAGAATGACGTCGAATTGCGCGTCATGCGGATCGAAGGCGAGCACGCGGTGCTGCAGCTGGCCCGTGACTACCGCGGCAACCTGCATCAGGTCTGGGGCGTAAGCGCCCGCAACCGGGAGCAGAACTTCGCCCTCAACGCGCTGATGGATCCGGACATCGACTTCGTCACGCTGCTCGGCACCGCTGGTACCGGCAAGACCCTGCTGGCGCTGGCCGCCGGCCTGGCCCAGACGATGGATCAGCAGCGCTACAAGGAGATTATCGTCACCCGCGCCACCGTGCCGGTGGGCGAGGACATCGGCTTCCTGCCCGGTACCGAAGAAGAGAAGATGACGCCGTGGATGGGGGCGCTGAACGATAACCTGGAGGTGCTCGCCAGCCCGCAGGACGGCGGTTCCTGGGCGCGTGCGGCGACCAACGACCTGCTCGCCTCGCGGATCAAGATCCGCGCCCTGAGCTTCATGCGCGGTCGCACCTTCCTGAGCCGCTACGTGATCATCGACGAAGCACAGACCCTGACCCCGAAGCAGATGAAGACCCTGCTGACCCGCGCCGGCCCCGGCACCAAGATGATCTGCCTGGGGAATGTCGAACAGATCGACACGCCTTACCTGACCGAAACCACCTCCGGCCTGACCTACGCGGTCGACCGCTTCAAGGACTGGCCCCACAGCGCCCACGTCACCCTGCGCCGCGGCGAACGCTCACGGCTGGCCGATTTTGCGTCTGAGGTGCTTTAAGAGCAGGGCTGAGGGCTGAGGGCTGAGGGCTGAGGGCTGAGGGCTGAGGGCTGAGGGCTGAGGGCTGAGGGCTGAGGGCTGAGGGCTGAGGGCTGAGGGCTGAGGGGTCAGGGTGCGAGCCAGACTGATGCAAGGCGTCCATAATTAAGGTGCCGGCCCTCAGAGGGAATCTCGTAAGTCACAAAAAGCAACAAGAGCGGTTAAACCACAAAGGACACAAAGGACACGAAGGAAAACTTTTTGTATTGACGCATGTCCGGGTACGGCCGCAGTTCCTGAGTGTCCTGGGCGAGTTGCGTCCTGGTCGAGTCGCGTTACTCTACAGGCAGTCATTTCTGCTTTTGCTTTCCTTCGTGTCCTTCGTGTCCTTTGTGGTCAATCAGCTCTTCAGCTCTTGGCACGTTCGCTCTTCAACCACAACACGGAACGTCGCTGATGCCTGGCGCAGGTCAGCCAAGGCCGGGGGCCGATCATCAGGTTCAACCACTGGGCACCGTATCCGGATGGCCCGGATAGTCCGCGCTGAGGCTAGAAGTTCACCTGCCAGAGGGCTTCGAACTCGATCTGTTCGCCGCCGTCGGTGAAGTTGCCGATGGTCGGTGAGCCGAGGAAGTATTCGCGCGCGGCGTAGCTGGCGGTCAGCCGAAACTGCGAGTGCGTTCCAATGGGTCGACCGACACCCAGCGCGAAATTGCGGTTGCTGTACTGGTCTTCCAGCGCCCGCGAGAGCAGCGGGGAACTGGGTTCGGGTTGCTGTTGGGTGCTGTAACGCAACTCCCACCACCATCTCGAATCCGTCTCGTAGCCGACCGAGGCGGAATAGACGGTCAGATCCTTCCAGTCGAAATTCGGACTGGTGCTGTCGCCGAGCAGCGCCACGAAGCGCAGCGGCAGCGCCCTGGACGTGAAGGTGTCCACATCGCTGTAGAGCACCCGCTCCACGCCCAACTGCATCCAGGCGTTGCCAAACTGCCGGGTCAGCCCGATGCCGACGCCGCCGGGCAAGTCAAACTGGCCCGGATCGGCATAGACACCGCGATAATGCTGCAGCGGGTCCATATTCACCGGCGAACGGACCGATGCGTAAGCCGTCAGCTGGTCGGACAAGGCGCGTTCATAAGTCAAAGCAACACCGGTGCCGGTCGAGCCATCGACCACCGGAGCGAAGCCGTGATCCAGCGTGGTCCGACCAACGCCCAACGCGTGACTGGCGTACTGCTGCTGCACCAGGATGGCCTCGACAGTTACCCGGGCATCACCAACCACCGCCGACAATGCCGGGGTGACGATGCTTTCCTGAAACTGTGAACCGCCAAGGCGCTGAGCTTGTTCGCGCTGCCAGCGGGTGCCGTCTCCGATCCTGCGCAGACCGTGCTCGGATGCGGCGCTGACCGACAACGCCTTCACCGCGCCCATCTGGCGCAGTGGAAAAACCAATTCGGCCGTCAGGCCCGTGCGCGCTCCGCGCGGCGCTGCCGCGGCGGGGACACTGGATGCCCAACTGTAGTCCGGAGTCATCGCGACCAGCGCGCGTTCCTGCCATTGCCCACGCAGGACCGTGTGCTGCACGTCCGACCCCTGAGCCAGGAGCGGTGCTGCCCACAAAGAAAGAGGGAGCATCAGGGCCCTTCCTGATGCTCCCCTCAGCAAATTTTTAGCCGATTGTGCGTGCATAACCCTCGAAGCCCTGACCCGAAGCTGGAGTGTTGCTTCAAGCCAACAACAGATTAGCGCAGAAGCAACACTTCGGTCAATACGCAACACTGATCTGAATATGTTGTGATTTTGCAACAAGCCTGCGACATCCACGTACAAGCACACGCAGTTCCGCTGATCGCGGGGCCAGCGCACGGCACCATGGGCGTTCAGGTGCGCGCAAACTCGAAGCGGCCTGCGCGTGCGAAGATCGCGGTCTTCCAGTGTGGACGTCCCTCATGTCATTCAGTCTATTGCTGGCGGCCAGTCTAGCCGCATCGCCGATTCCGGTCAGCCCCGAGTTTCATCGTTTCGATCATCAGGCCAAGGCCGGTCAGATGCTCGACAAGCAACTTGCCCGGCCCGCCCCGATCCGCTTCGAGACCCGGATGACGCGTCTGCCGGACGGCCGCTTGCTCAGCGATTGCGACAGCAGTGAGCACGAATTCGCCAAATCGCTGCCGTCTTTCGGCGTCCACTTGCGGAGGCCTTGAGGTGCGCGCGGTCACAACCAGCGCCCCGGCGCTGCTGGCACTGCTGACGCTTGTGTTCGGCCAGTCCGGACACGCGGCCGAGCAGATCGCGCTGAACGACGGTCAGCCGGTCAGCTTCACGATTCCGGCCGGTGAGTTCAGCAACGACTTCTATCTGGACATCCCCGAAGGCACCCGCAAGTTCCGGATCGAACTGGGCGGAACGCCGATCAGCAACACTGACATGGACATGTTCATCCGCTATGGCGAGCCCTTCCCCGATCGCAATGGCTATGGACTGGTGCCAGCCGGCGCCGAAGCAGTATTCGCCTGGCTCGCCGATCACTCGCATTACCAGTCGATCAGCTTCGGCAACAATGAATTCGTCGTCATCGGCGAGCATGGTATTCGGCCGAGCACCGCGGGCCGCTGGCATGTGGCCGTCGTCAACTTTTCCGGCGTCCCGGTCAATGCAACGCTGCGCGCCGATCTGCGCGCCGATGAGGCTCCGGCCACGGCTTCAATCGGGGTCCGTTTCAATCTGGGCTGCACCCAGTTCGACGGTCCCGGTTGCGTCTGCGATCTGGCACCCTGGAATTCGACCGCACCGCCGGTCAATGCCCCGGGCAACCCGGGCGCGACCCTGGGTGAACAGCGGCGACTGGCCGCCCTCGATGCGATCAACCGGATCGCCCAGTCCTTCCAGTCTGAAGCCCCGATCGTCGTACGCGCCTGTTGGGAGGCGCTGGACGCGGACGAGAGCAGTGCGGTGATCGCCGTGGCCACGCCGGAAGGCTTGTTCATCAACGACCCCAGCCTGTTCGACAATGACGGCAAGCCTGGCCTGCGGCAGACCTTTCTGCCCGAACCGCATGCCTGGTACGCGGCCGCGCCCAGCTCCAAACTGGCCGGCACCAGCTTCTGCCGCATTGCCGGCGGCCCGTGCAACTCCCGGGTCGATGTGACCGTTACCTTCAACAGCCGCATCGATGATGGCAATGTGCTCGGTGGGGCGCGTTTCTATTACGGCCTCAATCCGCCCCCGCCCGGCGCGATTGATTTTATCGGCGTGGCGATGCACGAGATCAGCCACGGCCTCGGCTTCCTGTCGGTGGTCCGGATCGAAGCCAGCGGCAGCCGCCCGGCCGGCTCGAAGCTGCTTGGCCGCGACGACATCTACAGCCGCCAGATCGTCGATACCAGCAGCGGTGTAGCGCGGCCCTTCAGCCGGCTCAGCGACGCCGAGCGCGTCAGTGCGATGACCAGCTTCACCAAGCTGCAATGGATCGAGCCCGAGGCAGTCGCCTCGGAATTCAATCAACCCCGCAGTGGCGAACCGGGGGTGCGGATGTACGCGCCGCGGACGATCCGTTCCGGCTCGACGCTGTCCCATATCGACCTGTTCTACCGCGGTGACCTGATGGTGCCGACGTCCACGGCGCAGCAGGGCAACCGCGAGTTGAAGCTGACCAAGCCGATGCTCAATGCGGTTGGCTGGCGCTCCACGCCGACCACGATGCCGAGCTTCCCCACACCCTTCGCCGGGCAGTGGCTGGACCGCAACCGGGCCGGTCACGGGATCGACTTCCAGCGCGTGTTCACCAATGCGCAGGGCTACGACATCTATTCCTTGCTGTTCTACAGCTATGACGCAAGCGGTGCGCCGGAGTGGTTCCTCGCTGTCGGACCGCTGGTCGACGGCGTATTCCTGGCCGACACCAACGAGTTCGGCGACTCGATGGTCAGCTATGGCTACGCTGCGGACCGCTTCCCACCGCAACGCGCTGACCCGACCCGTAGCGGCCAGCTGCGGCTGGATTTCAATCGGGTCGGCGATTCCTCGGCCTGCGACGACGGCATCGACCGCAGCGGCACCGAGGCACTGGCGGCCTTCACCTGGTCGATCAACGGCAGCACCGGCAACTGGTGCATGGAGCCGCTGATTGGCGCAAGCAGCCGACTGCCGCTGGACCTGACCGGCACCTGGTACGGCGGTACTGCCGACCAGGGCTGGGGCGTTTCGATCGCCACTTCCCGCCGCATCGACGACAAGCAGTTACTGTTCGCCCTGCTCTACTACCCCGACGCGGCCGGCCGCGGCCGTTGGGGCTATGCCCAGACCGAGGATTACCAGCCTGGACAGCCGCTGCAATTCTTCGAGCGGCGCGGTTACTGCAGGACCTGCCCCAGCACTCCATTCAACGATGTCAGCGCCGGCGAGTTCACACCGAAGCTTAGCGTCCCTGCCCAGGAAGACCTCGCGGCCGGCAACCAACTCGGTTACACGGTCAGCTTCCAGGGCCCCGCCGGCGGCAGCTTCAGTCGTCCCGCCGAAACCCCGCTGACCCTGCTCAGCGCGCCAGCACCGCAGGGCCAAGACTAGTAGTGCGGCAGGGCCCCTACCCGTCGCCCTGCCTTCAACAAAACGCGCAAGAAAAAAAGCATTCTCACGCGGCGGCAGTTCAGCCGGCCGCCGGCCAAAGCCAGCCAAAGCAACCGGCAATGATAAGTCCGTAGACCAGCGCGTCGAACAGGTACTTCAACGTGGTCGACCACGGATGGCCGTACCAGATCGAGAACGGCACCACCGCCCAGCCAAAGGCGAGGAATCCGACCGGCGCGACGAAACAGAACACGCTCAGGTACTCGGCGCCGGCCGGCAGCGCGCGGGTCGCGACCCAGGCGATCAGGACGCAGCCGACCAGGAAATAGACGAACTGCTGCCCAACCAGCCTGCCCATTGCCGGCATGCCGTTGGGAAAAACCGTGACGAATGCGACCGGTCCGCTGGCGAACTTCGCCTGCATCGCCGGCTCGCCCATCTTGCCCATGTCCGCGCAATAGGGAATCGAATGGATCCCCGGCGTTGGCGAGCCGTTCCGCACGGCAACAGCCACCTCATCCTCGTTGGCCAGCTGGCGGTAGTCGCTGTTGTGATACTTCAGCGCCATATGTATCAGCGCGCTCGCGATCCAGGCCAGCACCGCGCCGAGCAGAATCGGCATCCACAGATCCACCACATTCACGTCCATCACATCCTCTCCCCAAGTTGCGATGGAGCAACGATGAACCTGTGGCCGCGATGGTGCAAGGCCCTGAGGCGGTGCGGAGCGCAAGGCTAGCCAGACCAGGGCTGAGGGCTGAGGGCTGAGGGGTCAGAAGAGCAGGGCCCAGAAGTGCCGGGGTGCGCGTAGGATGTCGGTGAGCTCCGCGAACCGCATCAAAGGCGGAGCCCAGAGCTCAGCCCCCCCTCAGCCTTCACCAAAGGACACAAAGGAAGAGCATTCAACATGGCCGGGAGCCCAGGTTCTCTGAACCATCAGGAAGCTTTTGCTCTGCTCTCCTTTGAGTCCTTTGTGTCCTTTGTGGTCAATCAGCTTTTCGCTCTTCTGACCCCTGAGGCCAGCTCCTGATGCGGTTCGCTGAGCTCACCGACATCCTACGGCGGCGATACCCAGCCTAACGAGCCCTGGTCCCTGCTCTTCTGACCCCTCAGCCCTCAGCCCTCAGCCCTGCTCTCCTAGCGCAAGCGCTCCACCAGCGCCCGCCCGAACTCGGCCGTCTTGGCGCTGCCGCCCAGGTCGCCGGTGAGGCGGTCCTTCGCGCTGAGCGTGTCGAAGATCGCCTGGCGGACTCGATTGGCAGCTTCTACATGACCCAGGTGGTCGAGCATCAGTGCGGCGGCGAGGATCAGCGCGGTCGGGTTGGCGATGCCCTTGCCGGCGATATCCGGCGCCGAGCCGTGGACCGCCTCGAAGATTGACGCATCGGCGCCGATGTTGGCGCCCGGCGCCACGCCCAGGCCACCGACCAGGCCGGCGACCAGATCGGAGATGATGTCGCCGAACAGGTTGGTGGTGACCAGCATGTCGAAGCGCGACGGGTCCATCACCAGCTGCATGCATGCGTTGTCAACGATCAGCTCGCTGATTTCCAGGTCATCGAATTCCTTCGCCACTTCACGCGCGGTACGCAGGAACAGGCCGGAAGTCGCCTTCAGGATGTTCGCCTTGTGGATGATCGCAACCCGTTTGCGGCCAATCCGGCGCGCCATCTCGAAACCGTAGCGGACGATCCGCTCGGAGCCGCGGCGGGTGATCTGCATGATCGACTGCGCCACTTCGCCATCGGCCGACAGGGTCTGGCCCTCGCTGCGATAGGCGCCCTCGGTGTTCTCGCGCACCGTGATCAGGTCGACGTCGGTGTAGCGCGCCTTCGTGTTGGGCAAGGATTTGGCCGGGCGCACGTTGGCGTACAGGTCGAAGCGCTTGCGCAATTCGACGTTGATCGACGAGAAACCCTCGCCCACCGGGGTGGTCAGCGGTCCCTTCAGTGCAATACGGCGCCGGCCGATCGCCTCCAGCGTTGTCGCCGGCAGCAATTCACCGGTGCGCTCGAAGGCGGCAAGGCCCGCATCGACGAACTCGTAGCTCAATCCCACATCGCAGGCGTCAAGCACCTGCAAGGTCGCATCGACGATCTCCGGCCCGATCCCGTCACCGCGAATGACCACTACTGTCTGACTTTGTGTATTGCCGCTCAACATCATCTCCCACGTTGGTCTGCGTCACACCTTACAGTTGCTCGCCGTTGGTGCGCTGGCGGCGGCGTCGTAAAGGCGCGTAAACTAAGCCCTGTTCCCCCACCAGACAAGTTGATCATGATCAATCGAATATTGATTGGTGGCATTTGCATGCTTGGCCTGATCCACGCCGGCAGCCTGATGGCCGCCGCACCGTGGCATAAGCTGAGCTTCAGCCCGCCCGACCCGGCGCCGGGCGAGTCCATTGCTCTGCGCCTGCAGGGTCAGATGCCCGACACCTGCGTCGCCCAGTTTACCGGTGTCAGCTTCGCCGAAGGCAGCTTGCGGGTGCGTCTGCAACGGCCGGTCGGCGTGATATGTGGCCAGGCCATTACACCCTACACGATCGATGTGGACCTAACCGCGGCGATCGGCACGATCGATGTGGCCGGCAGTTATCCTGTCCATGTCGAACTGAGCGACGCGTCCGGCACCCGCGATATCGCCTTTGCCCTGCTGACGGTGGCCGATCGCAACGAGCAGGTCGTGCCGGAAGCCGGCTTCTGGGTCGCCGACCGCGCCGGCCGGTTTGCCACCGGCGGCAGTGGCGTGGGCTTCAACCTGGAACATCAGGATGGCGCGATCGCGCTGATAGCCTATTACTACGACAGTCTCGGTCAGCCGCGCTGGTATTTTTCTGCCGGCCCCAGCGATCGCCGCAGCTATCGCGGCGAACTGCTGGAAATCGTCGGTGGCCAGCAGTTGTTTGGCGACTATCGTCCGCCCGGCGACATGATCGCGCTGGGCAACATCGATGTCGCCTTCGATGCCAACGGACGCGCTGAGGCCTGGTTCAGCCAGGCGCTCGATGGCGGCGTGCTGGCCGAGGTCCGGGTCCAGCCGGTGTCGCTGGTCCGCTTCGGCTTCCGCACCAGCGCATCGACCGCGAGCCTGGCCGGCAAGTGGGTCCTGGTCAGTCTGGGTCGGGAGAGCGGCAGCGGCACGGTGGTTAATCTGGTCGCCGCGCCGTCGCTGGGCGCGAGCCATCTGCGACTCGAAGACGCCCGCACTGAAGTCGTCGTCGATTGCGGTCAGGTCATCGAGCAGATTGATCAGCCACCTGCCAGTTGCAGCCTGTTTGTCGCCAACGCACGCGCGGCGACGCTGGACAACAACGGCTTCAAGGAACTGCGCAATACCGAGGGCAACTTCAGGTTGCTGCGGCTGGAGAACTGACCCGTTTAGTTCGCGGGCGCCTGGTCTCTCCATGAACCCATAACGTACCCCTTCGAATGCACATGGGCCATGGTCCCGGCACTTCCGAAAACCAATGGCTTACGATATGAGTTCATGGAGAGGCATGCACGGCGCGTACTTGGGAGCTTGCCGGTGATTGCAGCGCATGCCGTGGCAATCCAGAGTCAGACCTCGACCGCATCCCCATCACGCTCTAACTGGTCCAGAAAGTCGACCGCCCGGCGCAGGTGCGGGATCACGATCGAACCGCCGACGACCAGGCCCACGCCCATCGCCCCGAAGATCTCGGCCACCGACAGCCCGGCCTTGCGTGACTGCGCCAGGTGATAGCTGACGCAGTCATCGCAGCGCAGCACCAGCGAGGCGACCAGGCCGAGCAGTTCCTTGGTCTGCAGCGGCAAATGGGGCCCGTCGGCATAGGTCTGGCGATCCAGAGCGAAGAAGCGGCGCACGACCTGGCTTTCCTCGGCCAGGATGCGCTCGTTCATGCGCTCACGATAGGCCGCGAACTCCCTTGCCCGGCTCATTCGGATGCCTCCAGCAGCGGATCGAGACCGCCTTCGCGATTCAAGCGGTCCAGATCGTCGAATCCACCGACGTGGGTCTGGCCGATGAAGATCTGCGGCACGGAGCGACGGTGCGAGCGCGTGACCATTTCCTCGCGCTTGCCAGCGAGTTGATCGACGCGGATCTCCTCGTAGGCGACACCCTTGCTGTCGAGCAGGCGCTTGGCCGCCTGGCAATAGCCACAAAGGGCACTGGTATAGATTTCAATACGCGGCATGGGATTGGCTCTCCGGGCAGGCTTCAAGGCTTGTGCGGCTGAGCAGTGAGAGTCGATTGCGCCAGCTGGGGCTGCGCCACCCACGCCAGCAATTCGCGCTCTCCCGCTTTGCCATTCATACTGTGCTGATGGACCGCATGATAGAACAAGGACCATGAATGACATGAGATCGACGAGCTCGCGACCCGGCTGGGGCGCGCTCTTGCTGTTGGCCTTTCTGTGGCTGCCGACGTCGCAGGCCCAGACTGACGACATCCGACTGCCCGACTTCGGCAGCTCGGCCGGCTCGGTGCTGTCACGCGAGGACGAGCGCGCCTACGCGCGTGAATTGATGCGGCAGCTTCGCCATTACCAGCTGGTAGTGGAAGATCCGTTACTGGTCGAGTATCTGGACACCCTCTCCTTCCGGCTGGTCGAGGCGGCCAACCGCCCGGGGGTGGAGTTTCGCTTCGTGATGCTGAACATCCCGGTGGTGAACGCGTTCGCCACGCCGGGTGGAGTGATTGCGGTGCACACCGGGCTGATCCTCGAAGCCGAGCGCGAGAGCGAAGTGGCGGCGGTGATCGCGCACGAAATCGCCCACGTCACCCAATTGCACATCGCGCGCCGCCTGGAGGGTGCCAAGCTTGATCAGATCCCGATCATGCTCGGAATGATCGGGGCCATCCTGGCCGGGGCCAACAGCGGCAGCAGTGATGCCACCCAGGCTGCAGTACTGGGCGGCGTCGCGCTGATGCAGCAACGGCAGATCAATTTCACCCGCTCGAACGAATTCGAAGCCGATCGGGTGGGCATCCAGACGCTCGCCCGGGCCGACTTTGACGTGGACTCGATGGCGACCTTCTTCGGCCGGATGAACCGGCTGAGCCGGACCAACTCCGCCGGTATCCAGGCCCCCGAGTACCTGCGTACGCATCCGGTCACCACGACCCGAATCGCCGAGGCCAAGACCCGTGCGGAGCAGACTCCGGTCCGGACGGTCCGCGAACAGCCGTCCTTCGATTACATGCGCGAGCGGATCCGCGCCTATGCCAGTGCATTGCCCGGCGAGGCGGACAATTACTACCGCAATCTACAGAGTTTGCGCGAGCTGCGAACGCATGAGCGCTATGGTCAGGCGCTGGTGGCGATCCGCCTGAACGAGGGCGAGCGGGCGCTGGAACTGCTGGCGGCATTGGACGGCAGCGGCGTAAACGGCCTGCCGATCGCGCTGGCGCGGGTCGAGGCGATGGTACGGCTGCGTGATGCGGCAGCCGCCACAAAGGCGATGGACAAGCTGCTGCTGGGCTTCCCGCAACACCGTGTCGTCGTGGCCAGCTATGCCCGCATGGTGGTGGAACTGGGCGAGCGCTCCCTGGCGTCCGATGCCGGATCGCGGCTGCGGACACTGTTGCTGCGCTTTGGCGATGATCCGGGCCTGTGGGAATTGCATGCGCGCAACGCCGAACTCAGTGGCGACCTGATCCGCGCGGCCGAATCGCACGCCGAAGCAACCTTCCTGCGCGGTCGCGCCTTCGATGCCCTGAGTCAGCTGGAGCAAGTCCAGAAGCGGCAGGATCTGGACTACTACCAGCGAGCCCGGATCCAGGCCCAGATCGCCCGCATGGCTCCGCTGGCGCTGGCCGAGCGGGAGCGTTATCCCTATGGCCGGCCGGAGGGCTGAGGGCGGCTTCTCCGATCTATGGCTCGCTTGCGGCGAGTTCCCTCGGGGTCGGGGTCGGAATCGGTATCGGAATCGATCTCTTACTCGCGTACTCGCCCTCCCCGCCCAGCCTTTGTCAGGATCCCTACAATTCGGTCGAACCACCGTCCTCGCGCTGGCGTTTTATTCGAGCGACAGGGCGCCACATACCGCCACCACATCCACCAATCGCGCCTCACTTCAACGCCCGCCCTGGGGCATGTCGTTGCCCTTGATTTCGATTCCGATTCCGACCCCGACCCTGACCCCGACTTTCACACCACTGCCCATCCCTGCATCAGTTGAAACACCCCAAACGCCCCTGCCGCCCCGCGCACGTCACCTGATTCTGCTACCTTCGGCGGCTACGTTCTGAACCAGTCTAGCCATGGATCTGCGCGACCCTTCCCTGTACCTCAATCGCGAGCTCAGTCAGATCGAGTTTCATCGGCGCGTACTGGCGCAGGCGCGCGACCACGACACGCCGCTGCTCGAGCGGCTGAAGTTCCTGTGTATCTCCTGCACCAATCTGGATGAATTCTTCGAGGTTCGAGTCGCGACGATCCGCTATCAGCTGAGCCTGCCCGGCTCCAAGCCGTGGCCCGACGGCTTGAGTCCGGCCGAAGTGCTGGCGCAGATCCGGCGCAGCGTGCTGGAGTTGATGGAAGACCAGTATCGCTGCTGGAACGAGGAGCTGATTCCGGCGCTGCACGCCGAAGGTATCCGCTTCATGACCCGGGAGGACTGGACCGCGCGTCAGCGCCGCTGGCTGGCGGCCTATGTGGACGAGCAACTGCTGCCCGTGCTCAGCCCGCTCGGGCTGGACCCGGCCCACCCCTTCCCGCGCATCCTCAACAAGAGCCTGAATCTGGCGGTCCGGCTCAAGGGCAAGGACGCTTTTGGTCGCGAGGCCGGTATCGCGCTGGTACGCGCGCCGCGCTCGTTGCCGCGGATCATCCGGCTGCCGCGCGAGATTTCCGGCGGTCCGACTGATTTTGCCTTCCTGTCCGGCATCCTGCAGGCGCATGTAGACCAGCTCTTTCCCGGCATGCAGGTCAAGGGTGCCTATCCCTTCCGGGTCACCCGCAACAGCGAGTTGCTGGTCGATGAGGAAGACGTCGAGAATCTCGCCACCGCACTGCGCGACGAGTTGCATGAGCGTGGCTTTGCCGATGCGGTACGGCTTGAGGTCTCGGCCAGCAGTCCCCGCACGATGGTGCGTTTCCTGACTCGCCATTTCGAACTCACCGACGCCGAGGTCTACCGCTGCGGCGGACCCGTCAACCTGAACCGGGTTATGGCGGTCTATGACATGGTGGACCGGCCGGACCTGAAGTTCCCGCCGTTCACGCCGCGGCTGCACGCGGCCGCCAGCTTGAGTGGCGGATCGATCTTTGAACAGATCGGCCGCCAGGATCTGCTGCTGCATCATCCCTTCGACAGCTTCGCGACCGTGGCCGAGCTGGTCCGCCAGGCGTCTGCCGATCCGCAGGTGCTGGCGATCAAGCAGACTCTCTATCGCACCGGCAAGCAGTCGGTGCTGGTGAACTACCTGATCGATGCCGCCCGCGCCGGCAAGGACGTCACCGTGGTGGTCGAGGTACGGGCGCGCTTCGACGAGGAGGCCAACATCGCGCTGGCCAATCGGCTGCAGGAAGCCGGAGTGCAGGTCGTCTATGGCGTGGTCGGCTACAAGACCCATTGCAAGATGCTGCTGATCGTCCGCCGCGAGGGGGACAAGCTGCGTCGCTACGCCCATCTGTCCACTGGCAACTATCATGCCGGCACCGCCTCGGTGTACACCGACATCGGCCTGCTGACGGCCCAGCGCGATATCTGCGAGGACGTCAACAAGCTGTTCCTGCAGATGAGCGGACTGGGGCCGGTGATCAAGCTCAAGCATCTGCTGCAGTCGCCCTTCACGCTGCAGCGCGCGATGCTGGACAAGATCGCGCGCGAGGTCGAGCACGCCCGCGCCGGCCGCTCCGCGCGGATCATCGCCAAGATGAACTCGCTGTCCGAACCGACCATGATCCAGGCGCTGTATCAGGCCTCCCAGGCCGGGGTCCAGATCGATCTGCTGGTGCGTGGCATCTGCGCCTTGCGTCCGGGCGTCCCCGGCATCTCCGAGAACATCCGCGTGCGCTCGATCGTCGGTCGCCTGCTTGAGCACTCGCGTGTGTTCTATTTTTGCAATGACGGCCATGAGGAGCTGTACTGCTCCAGTGCCGACTGGATGGATCGCAACCTGCTGCGGCGGGTGGAAGTGGCCTTTCCGATACTCGATACCGATCTGCGCACGCGCGTGTTCCGCGAGGAGCTGGAGAACTATCTGGTTGACAATACCCAGGCCTGGAGTCTCAACGCCGACGGCAGCTACACCCGGCTGCAGCCC
>JBGTIE010000665.1:0-9055 GCA_041745855.1 Lysobacterales bacterium
GCGCCAGCGGGCCCAGGTGCGCCTGCGACTTGGCGATAGCGCCGGCGCGGCGGAGGATTTCCGGCGCTATCTGGCAAGCGTGAGCGACGCCCCGGACCGAGCACTGATCGAACAGCTGATCGAACAGGCGGAGGCGCCGTGAGGAGCCTCTTTTCGTCCTCGCAAGTGAACGATGGCGCTTGGCGTCGGTCCGAGGGCGTGGGGATCAGCGACTGCACCAACGTCCACAGGGCATGGCGACACTCGCCACTGCTGGTCCTGCTGGTCCTGACAATCCTGCTCGCCGGCTGCGCCGGTCAGGCGCTGGTGCAGCCAGGCACGGCGCGGGTTGACGGCCTGCTGCTGCCGACCTCGAAGGCGTGGTCGCAGCGAGGCTTCAAGGGCGAGCGGCAATGGACCATCGACGGTCCGCTGCTGAACGCGCTGGAAATCTATACCGGCGTCAAGCCGGGCGAGTTGCTGTTCGATCTGCCCGCCGCCAAACGCCGCGAGGGCATCCGTTATCGGGCCGACATGAGCGATCTGGAAGTGCAGGAACTGGTCGCCGACGGACTGCTCGCCGCCGGCGTGGTCGATGTGCAACTGGTCGAGCTCAAGCCGGCGCGGCTGGGCGATGCGCCGGCGATCCGCTTCGAGCTCGGCTTCGCCAATGCCGCCGGTTTACGCTACCGCGCACTGGCGCTGGCCAGTCAGGCCGGCGGGACGCTGACCCTGCTGTTCTACTACGCCCCGGCCGAGTACTACTTCGATCGCGATCGGGCGGTGGTGGAAGCGATTTTCGACGGCGTGCGGTGGGAGGGCAGCTGAGGGTTGGCTGCATCGCCCGAAGCCACAAGCAAAGCGCTGTCAGGCCAGCGCACTCCAAAAGTGACGCCAGGCGCGCCATTTGGAGTGCGGATGCGATTCAAACTGATGCAGAGGCCGCTCCCGTCAACGCCGAGTTCACCTCGGGGTCGGGGTCGGAATCGGTATCGGTATCGATGTGTTGCCCATCGTATCCGGCTGGCTCCTCGTGAATCGTGTCGCCACGCCGCCGATCCTGATGAGCGGTCTGGTGCGCCTCAGTTTGTTGGCGGTGCCATAGTTCATGCCGTCGCCCTCAATTCCGATTCCGATTCCGATTCCGACCCCGACGCCGGGCGGTATACGCCGTACACCCTCAGCCCTCAGCCCTGTGTTTGGCGAGCGCTAGCCACCCAGATCCCCCCACAACCCCAGCGCCGCAGCAATCAACGCCGGGCCGGCCGTTTCGGTGCGCAGGACGCGCGGGCCCAGGCGCAGGCGGTGGAAGCCGAGCTGCGCGCACAATTCGATCTCGCGCTCGTCGAGTCCGCCTTCCGGTCCGATCACCGCAATCATCCGGGTGGGTTGGGGCAGGGCGCGTAACCGAGTGTCGCCGTCGGGATCCAGAACCACGCGCAACTCGTCATCGGCCGGCGCGGGCAGGGCGGCGAGCCAGTTCGCCAGCGATTGCGTTTCAAGTAGCTGCGGCAGGCGGGCGCGGCCGCATTGTTCGCAGGCCGAGCGCAGCACCTGTTGCCAGTGCAGCTGTCGGCGAGCCAACCGCTCTTCGTTGAGCTTGACCTCGCTGCGCAGCATCTGCAGCGGCTGCAGTGCGTGCAATCCCAGCTCGGTCGCCTTCTGCAGCACCAGATCCATCCGCTCCCCGCGGCACAGGCCTTGTGCCAGCGCTATCTGCAGTGCGCTTTCGCTGTGGACCGCGACCGCCTCGTCCAGTTGTACCTCGCCACCGCCGAGCAGTTCGGCCGGGTAGTCATGGCCATCGCCGTTGAACAGCGCCAGCTTCGCGCCGGGGCGCAGGC
This sequence comes from Lysobacterales bacterium, assembly GCA_041745855.1. Lineage (GTDB taxonomy): Bacteria > Pseudomonadota > Gammaproteobacteria > Xanthomonadales > SZUA-5 > JAWLAT01. The sequence continues at coordinate 1,824 of JBGTIE010000665.1, forward strand.
GCAGCACCTTGAGCAAATGATGGGCGGGGCCTGAGTCCAGCCGAAAGCGCTTGCCCGATTGCAGCGGCTGGTCCAGATGTACTCGCGGAATGCGCATGATTGCTTCGGTCCTGTCGCTTCAGTCAGTCAGGGCGGCGTCGATCGCCTCGCCGGCGACACGGGCGAGCAGTTCGATCTCCTCGTCGCTGATCGACAGCGGCGGCAGAGCGTACAGCGTATCGCCGAGTGGTCGCAGCACCACGCCGCGTGCCAGTGCCTCCCGATACACCACCAGCCCGCGCCGCTGCTGCGCCGGCCAGGGCTGCCGTCGGGATGGATCGGCGTACAGGTCGAGGGCGAGGATATTGCCGCAACGACGCAGATTGGCGACATGGCGATGATCGGCGAGCGGCTCGAAGGCGTTACCCAAAGCCGCACCAACGGCGCGCATCCGTCCGCTGCTCTGACTCTCGCGCAGCAATTCCAGCGTCACCAGCGCCGCCGCGCAGCCGATCGCAAATCCGGTATAGCTGTGCGAGTGCAGAAAGGCGCGGCCGGAGCCGTACTCTCCGAGGAAGGCCGCGTACAAGGTCTCGCTGGTCAGCACCGCCGCCAGTGGCAGCGTGCCGCCGGTCAGCCCCTTGCCGATGCACAGGATGTCCGGCCGGACGCCGGCCTGATCGCAGGCGAACAGTGTGCCGGTTCGACCCAGGCCGACCGCGATTTCGTCGGCGATCAAATGCACCTCGTACTCGCTGCACAGCACGCGCACGCCGTGCAGATAGGCTGGCGTGTGCATCCGCATGCCACCGGCGCACTGCACCAACGGTTCCAGCAGGACCGCGCAGATTTCTCCCGCATTCCCTTCGAGCAGTTGCCGCAGCGAGGACAGCGCGCGTTGGCTGACTGCGTCCGGGTCAGTGTCTGGTTCCAGCGTCGGGTCCGGGCTGGCGGCAACCAGCGGTTCCAGCAACAGTCCGCCGTAGGCTTGCCGGTACAGGTCCATCCGCGTCATCGACAGTGCGCCGATGGTCTCGCCGTGATAGGCGTGCTCGAGCACGACGAAGCGCGTGCGATCGGGCTGGCCCACGTTGCGCCAGTAGTGCCACGACAGCTTCAGCGCGATCTCGATCGCGGCCGAGCCCGCTTCGGCATAGAAGACCCGACTCAGCCTCGGCTGGCCGGCACGCACGCTCGCATCGCCGACGAAGTCCGGCGAGTCCTGCACCAGCGCACACAGCGCCTCGGCCAGTTCGATCGCCGGCGGATGGCTGAAGCCGGCCAGCAGCACATGGTCGAGCTGGGTCGCCTGGCGCGCGATCGCAGCGCAGATCTGCGGCTGGCCATGCCCGAACAGGTTCACCCACCAGGAGCTGATCGCATCCAGATAGCGCTTGCCATTGGCATCCTCCAGCCAGCACCCGTCCGCGCGCACGATCGGCAGCAGCGGCAGCGGATGCGGGTGATCGCGCATCTGCGTACACGGGTGCCAGAGCACGTCGAGGTCACGGGCGATCCAGGGCTGGTTGGCGTCCATGGAGGGGCCGGCTGCGTAGTGTGGGCCGAAGTGTAGGGGGAACTGCCGCAGGCGGACATTGGTTAGCGCCGACTATCCTGCTCGCACTCGTACTCGTACTCGTACTCGTACTCGAAAGCAGCGTGATGGCTTCGAGTACGAGTACGAGTACCGCGATGCTGAGTACGAGTACGACCCCACTTATCGGAACCGGCGCGGAAACATCAGTTCGACTCGCACCCCGCCAACAGCGTGATCGGCATCCCCGCCTCGCCCTCATGTCATCATCACCCCCCGTCCTGAAAGCGCGCCCCATGCCCCATCAAGGCCCCGCCATCGTCCCGTTCTGGTCACGCCTGGGTGCGGTGCTGGCCTATCCGCTGCAGGGCGAAGCGCTGGTGACGCTGATTGCGCTGACCGGCGCGCGCATCCTGGGTTTCCTGCCGGTGCTCGGCTGGGTGATCGATCTGCTGATCACCGTGGCGCTGCTGAAGTACGGCTTCGAGGTGCTCAGGGCCAGTGCCGATGGCCAGACCGAGCCGCCGCTGATGCATCGTCAGGTACCCGACAACGCCGGCTGGGCGCAGATCGGTCTGCAGTTCGTCTTCATCGGCGCCGGATTGGCGGCCGTGCTGCAACTGGGTGCGTCGTCGGCCGTGCTGGTGATCTGTGTACTGGCGATCTTCTATCCGGCCGCATTGATGCTGCTGGCAATGACCGGCGGATTGCTCAATGCCCTCAATCCTGCGCGCTGGTGGGAGGTCATGCGCCGACTGGGCGGCGCCTATCTGGTGCTGGCGCTGCTGGTGCTGCTGATCCTGGCCAGCGCGGTGCTGTTCCAGGGGCTGATCGCCAGCCGCATGCCGTCGTTCATCGGCAGCCTGGTCGAGGATTTCGTCAGAGGCTGGGCGCTGTTGGCCAGCTACCACCTGATGGGCTACGTGATCTACCAGTACCAGGACGTCCTCGACCATACCCCGGAGCCGCTGCCGACGCCGCTCAGCGGTCCGCGCCGGGACCCGGACCAGCTGATGCTGGAAAGCGCCGGAGACCTGGTCGCCCGCGGCAAGGTGGGCGAGGCGATAACCGCGCTGCGCAGTCATATCGACGATCGTGGCGCGAACGACGAGTTGCATCAGCTGTATCGACGTTTGCTGCAGCAGACCCAGGACCGGGCCGCGTTGCTCGCGCACGGGCAGCAGTACCTGAACGTGCTGCTGGCAAACGAACGCGATGCCGATGCCCTGCGCCTGGTCGCCGATTGCCAGGCCATCGATCCGACCTTCAAGCCGGCCAGTGCCGAACTGGTGCTACCGCTGGCGGAAAAAGCGGCCGCCGCCGGCCAGCGCGACCTGGCCCTCCGCCTGACGCTGGATTTCGCCGAGTGCTTCCCGAAGCACAAGCACATCCCACACAACAGCCTGCTGGCGGCGCGGCTTTTGCGCAGTGATCCAGCCCGGCGGACGCAGGCCGACAGCATCCTGCGCCAGCTGCGGGCCGACTATCCGAACCACTCGCTGAAGAGCGAGTTCGATGCGGTGCTGGCCGGGATCGGATCGCGCTAGCCTGCGCGCAGCGCTTTGGAGTGCGGCGCTCTGCGCCGCGAAACGGGGCGCGGAAGCAGAAGCACTCTCACGCGGAGACGCGGAGGTCGCGGAGAGAGCGCTTGAGAGCACGATCTCGCATGAGGTGTCGGTGTACCCGGAACTTCCGATTGCGGTCGCAGTGGATGCCCTGATCTTGCTCTTCCTCCGCGTTCTCCGCGTCTCCGCGTGAGACCGCTCCTGATTTACTTCACCGGTCAGACGCCTCGAACCCATCAGCAAAAAGGCACCAGGGAGGATCGATCCTTGAGCGCCGATGTACGCTCCTTAATCCCGACGGCAGCACGTGACTACCCTACTGACACGCTGCTGTCAGCGGCGAGTCAACACCGGTCTTGGGAGTGCAATCGTGATCGCCTATGGTGGCGCTTCCAGGCGCCGGCCCTTGTGCAAGCGCCCTCGCAGCAACGCCACATCAACGGAGATCAAGCATGAACACCCGAGAACTTGCCGACGCCTTCACCGTAATGCTCAAGGCCGGTCAGCATGACGAAGCCGCAGCCCAGTTCAACAGCCCGGACATCGTCAGTCGCGAGGCGATGGAGGGACCGATGGCCGAGATGCGAGGCACCGAGGCGCTGCGGCAGAAGGCTGAGTGGTGGTACGCCAACCACGAGATCCACGCCGCCGAATCGATCGGCCCCTTCGTCAATGGCGACCAGTTCGCGGTCATCTTCAAGATGGACGTCACGGTCAAGGAGACCGGCGTGCGCGAGCAGATGGAAGAGGTTGGGCTCTATACGGTGGCTGGCGGCAAGATTGTTGAGGAGAGGTTCTACTACTAGGGCTGAGGGCTGAGGGCTGAGGGGTCAGTAGAGCAGTTCCAGTTCCAGTTGAGAGCGCACAACCTTCCCGGAAATGCACACGGGCCATGAACCCTCGTCATCGCGAGGGAGCCTAAGCGACCGCGGCGATCCAGAGCTCTTCCGCTTCACGAAGAAGATCCCTGGATTGCCGCGGCATGCGCCCGGAGAGCCGCCGCAACCTGCAGCTAGCCGCCGCGCATGCCTCTCCATGAACCCATATCGTAAGCCATTGATTTACGGAAGTGCCGGGACCATGACCCATGTGCATTTTCCAGATCAAAGAAGGCGTTCGGAAGAAGAACCATTCTCACGCGGAGACGCGGAGGTCGCGGAGAGAGCTTTCAAGAGAACAATCTGACATCGGGCGGCCGGAAAAGGCATCTCGCAATGACGATAGTGGAGGGCGGCCGCGCTTTAGACCGGCCACCGGAACTGAACTGGAACTCTGCTAGCCAAAACCGCTCTTCCCACCTTGCGATCCCGCACGAGGCGACTAAACTCCCGGGCTCCCGTGTTGCCCGATGGTGCCTAGCCCCGTGCCCAAGTTCTGGATCAGTTTGTGCGTTTGCAGCGCGCTCGCTTCCTCCTCGCTCGCCTTCGCGTCGTCTGACTTTCGCCTGGATCTGGGCGGTCAGCAATTCGATCCGCTGAGCAGTACGCCAGTGTTGCCACCGGCCTGGCAGCAACTCAGCGCGGGCCCGGCATTCCGGCTGGTCCAGTTCAAGGGACCGATCCAGCCGCAGTGGCTGGCCGCGCTGCGCCATCAGGGCTTGATCCCGGTGCAGTACATCCATCCTTATAGCTACGTGGTCTGGGGCGACCGGCCGGCCGGGGAGCGGGTTGCAACCTTGCCCGAAGTGCGCTGGAGCGGTGATTTCCTGCCCGCCTACAAAGTGCAACCGGCGCAGCGTCAGCTGGGTCGGGCCCTGCAGCCGACGATGCTGCTGCTCAGCCGCCAGGCCGATCGCGCCGCACTCGGAACGCTGCTTGCCGACAGTGGCGCGCAGATCGAACTGCAACGGCCACTTGATGCGCATCTGGAGCTCATGCAGCTGTCGGTCAGCGGCGACGCCTATCTGGCGCTGGCCAGCTTTCCTGGCATCTACGCGATCCAGTCCATTCCGCAGGACGCCGGCCCGCGGGGCGAATCGAGCAACCAGTCGATCGTTGGCAATTATGGCCCGCCGCCATCTAACACGATCGTTCCAGGTTATGCCGAGTGGCTGGATACGACCGGCTTTGACGGTAGCGGTGTGACGATGGGCATCGTCGATGGCGGCGTGCGGACGACCCATGTTGATCTGGCCAGCCGGATGCTGCCCTGTGTCAGTGCCGGTCAGTCGCGTACCTCGTGTTCGAGCAACAATAACGCTCACGGTACCCATGTCGCCGGCGCGGTCGCCGGTACCGGCGCCACCGGCAGTCTGCTCAACGGTTTCCTGCGCGGCCAGGGCGTGGCGCCTGGCGCCAACCTGATTCAGCAGCGCTATGGCACCTTCCTCGGTGGCGGCCCGGGCGGCATGGTTGCCGACGGCATGCTGACGATCTACAAGGAATCGGCGCTCAGCGGCGCGGCGCTGACCAATAACTCCTGGGGCCCAACCGGCTCACCGCAGGGCTACGACATCCCGACCCAGCAGATCGACATGATCAGCCGCGATGCCAACCCGGATGAGACCGGTGAGCAGCCGGTGCTGGCGGTGTGGTCGATCATGAACGGCAACGGCGATTCCGGCGGCGCCTGTGCGCCCAGCTCGCTCGGTTCACCGGACGAGGCCAAGAACCTGTTCGCGGTGGGGTCGACCAAGCTGCTGTCTGGTGGCAACCAGGTTGCGGCGATCTTCGATATCTCCAGCAACTCTGGCCATGGCAATGCCTGCGACGGTCGCCGGGTGCCGCACATCGTCGCGCCCGGCTGCAGCACCGACAGCACGACCAGCACCAACGACAGCGCCCATTCGTCGAGCTCCTGCGGCACCTCGATGGCGTCCCCAGTGGTGTCCGGCGCGGTGGCGCTGTTCATCGAGAAGTACCGCAGCCAGTTTGCCGGCAGTACGCCCAGTCCGGCCCTGATCAAGGCCGTTTTCACCGCGGTGGCCCAGAACCTTGAGGGCTTCCGCGATGCCGACAATCGCGTCATGGGACATCGGCCGGATCGCTTCCAGGGCTATGGCCGGATCGATCTGGAAGCCGTCATGAACCCTCCGCAAGCGGTCGTCTACGTCGAGCAGGGCACCCCGCTGACCGCTAGCGGCCAGTCCTGGACTGCGAGCTACAGCGCCGCCGATCCGGGCCAGCCGATCCGCATCATGCTTGCCTGGAGCGATGCCAAGGGCCACGGGCTGGGCGGCAGCACGCCAGCCTGGGTCAACGATCTGGACCTGCGGGTGAGCACAGACGGCGAGGATTACCTGGGCAATGTGATCGGTGCCGACGGCTGGTCGGCGAGCGGCGGTGCGGCGGACGAGCGCAACAATCTGGAGGGCGTCTTCCTGCGTGCCGACCAGCATGCTGGCACGGTAACGATCACGGTCGACGCAAGCAATATCGCCGCCGACGCGCTTGATCCCTTCGAACCTGGCGACCCGGCACAGGACTTCGCGCTGGTCTGCTACAACTGCCTGGGCGAGGCGGTGGCCGGCGCAGCCGATCTGGGTCTGCAGCTGAGCGCGGCCCCGAATCCGGTCACCCCGGGCAGCGAGCTGGTCTTCAGCGCCCAGATTGCCAACCAGGGCCCGGACGTGGCCACCGGCGTGCGCCTGCAACTGGAACTGCCGCGTGACCTGAGTTTTATCTCGGCGCAGACGCTGGACGGCGGCACGAGCTGGACCTGCTCTGCCCAGCGCCTGCTGGTCGAGTGCCTCAGTGCCGGCGGCCTGCCGGTCGACGCCAACGCATCGACGCTGGAAATAGTTACCCAGCTCAGCCCGCAGGCCGGGGCCGGCACGATCAGTACCCGAGGCGAGGTCGTGGCGGCGCAGTACACCGACATCGATCCCACCGACAATGTCCAGACCGTGTTGGTCGACGTGCTCGGCGACGACTTGTTCATGGATGGCTTCGAGTAGCCTTCGCTGATGGCCGTGACCGAACGCTTCCGCGCCTGTCCGTTGTGCGAGGCGATTTGTGGCCTGCGTCTGCAATTGGACGGCAACAGGCTGTTGGCCGCGCGGGGTGACCCGGACGATCCCTTTTCGCGTGGCCACATCTGCCCCAAGGGCACGGCAATGGTCGATCTGGAGCAAGATCCGGATCGGCTGACCCGGCCGCTGCTGCGCGAGGGCGGCAGCTGGCGCGAAATCGGCTGGGACGAGGCCTTCGAGCGCG
>JBGTIE010000666.1:0-1939 GCA_041745855.1 Lysobacterales bacterium
GCCGCGCGCGAGCTGACCAAGGCCCATGGCACCCTGTTGCTGGTCGACTCCATTCAGGCCGGTCTGCGTGCCCACGGCGTGCTGTCAATCGTCGACTATCCGGGCTTCGAGGGCATGGAAGCGCCGGACATGGAGACCTACTCCAAGGCCCTCAATGCCGGCCAGTACCCGTTGAGCGTGCTTGCCGCGACTCAACGCGCGGCCGGCCTGTATCGCAAGGGCATCTACGGCAACACTATGACCACCAATCCGCGCGCGATGGATGTTGCGGTTGCGGTGCTGGAGTCGCTGACGCCGGCGCTGCGGCAGAACATCGTCGATCGCGGCCGCGAGTTCGTCGAACGCTTCGAGGCGCTGAAGGCCGAACTGCCGGGCTGGATCACCAAGGTCCAGGGCACCGGCTTGTTGTTCTCGTGCGAGTTGTCGCCCGAGTTCAAGTGCTATGGCACCGGCAGTACCGAAGAGTACCTGCGCCAGCACGGCATGGGCGTGATCCACGGCGGCGCCAACAGCCTGCGCTTCACCCCGACCTTCGGCGTGACCAGCGCCGAGATCGAACTGGTGATCGACACCGTCCGCCAGGCACTCGCCGAAGGCCCCCGCCTCCAGCGCAGCCAACCCACCGCCCACGCGGCTTAAAGCTGACGCAGTGATGTCCACCCCGGCCAAGTCGGGGACTGGCTCTGGGCCCTGGGCCCTGAGCCCTGGGCCCTTGCTCCCATGAGCCTGCGCCGTCGTCTGGCCGAGTTCGGCTTCGAGGCCAATGAGGACTACGAGTTCGCGTTGCGCTGTCTGCTGGATACCCAGCCCAAGGGACTGCGCTGCCTGCATGTGGCGGGCGACTCCGGCCGACGCAAGACGGCGTTCGCGCAGGCCCTCGGGCAAGCCTGGGAATACCCGCACGTGGTTTACGTCGACTGCGCCCGGCCGGCCGCGCCGCCACCGCAGATCGTCTATGCCAATCCGGACGAGGCCACACCCGAGGAACCCGATAGCGGTCCGCTGACGCCTTTCGAGCGCGCCCTGACCGAAGCCTCGGCGTATTCAGAGGCCGACCGGACACTGCTCATCGTCGACCAGTTGCAGGCGCTCGATTTTCCCGACCAGCTGCGCCTGTTCCGCTTTGTCCAGGACCGCGAGTGGACCGCTGCCGGCGCCACCGTCTACGCCCATCCGCGCAACCTGCTGCTGGTCCTGATCAGCGAGGAAGCTCTGTACCACCCGCTGCAGAAGAGCAGCTTCCGGATCTGGACCGATCCGGGTGCCGGCGTGGTTGACTTCAAGCCGGCAGACTTCGGCCTGGGGCACGACGCGCAGTGGCTGATGGACGCACTGGCGCGGGTCTTTGGGGCACTCGGCGGCGGTCCGACCTTCAGCGAGTACGCGCTGCTGATCGACGACATCACCCACCGCATCCGCACCGTTGAGCATCTGCGCACGGCGATCTACGGCCGCATCGAGCACCTCCAGCGCGAGCTGCTGCAGGCGCACGAGCTCGACCCGCTGCTGGCCGAGGCGGTGGCCGAGATCAACCGCTGGGTGGGTGTGGATGAGATCGAGCTGAGCAGTGATGGAGCAGGGCTGAGGGCTGAGGGCTGAGGGGTCAGAAGAGCAGGGGCCAGGGCTCAGGGCACAGGGCACAGAAGAGCTGCACGCCGGGAAGCACATCGCGGCGCCAATAAAGAAGTAGCGCGGTCCCGGCGCGCGTGGTGCGGCGATCTTGGCCCCGGTCAGGTTCGCGCCGGCGGCCGCGTTTCACGACGCGCCCGCAGACTTCCATCCCTCGCCCAGGGCCTTGCTAGCCCGGATATTTCATAAACCTGCTACTGCGACCGCCAATCATCACGCCGTGGCGCGGTCTGCTCCCATTTGTCAGCTCAACGTAGAGCAAACTACGCCTTCACTGCCAAATGGTCCGCGGACCGCACCACGACGCGCC
>JBGTIE010000667.1:0-5493 GCA_041745855.1 Lysobacterales bacterium
ACCAGCGCCAGCGCCGTGAACAGCACATCCTTGGCCGCGCCGGTCACCGGCGGGCCGCGCTCCACACTGGTGGGCTGGACGGAGCGTGACGCGCCACCGCCGCAGGCGGCCAGCAACAAGGCGAGCAATCCAAGCAGGCAGAGCAAGGGCGCCTGGTTCGTGATCCTGCTGGGCTCTGAGCCCTGGGCCCTGAGCCCGCTGGCTAAAAGGAACTTTGGGAAAATCCGTCTGACTCGCACTCCGGATGAGCAGGGAATGTCTGCGCCGACCGCTCCGCGGGTTACCATCGCGCCCCCTTTGGTGTTTTTGAGCGGAGTTTTCATGCAAGTTGCCAAGGATAGCGTCGTTCGCTTCCACTATCGCCTGTATCTGGCAGACAGCCAGGAGGCGTTTCAGGATTCCTTCAACGGTGAGCCGATGGCGGCGCTGATTGGCGCCGGTAACATCATTCCGGGTGTCGAGGAGGCTCTGCTGGGGCAGGAGGCGGGCGCGGAACTGGAGGTGGTAGTGCCGCCCGAGAAGGCATACGGCGCGCGCAACCCAGAATTGCTGGCCCGGCTGCCGAAGAAGCACTTCGCTCAGGCCGGCAAACTGCGACCCGGGATGGTCACCACCTTGCAGACCCGCGATGGCCCGCGGCAGGTCATTGTCCTGAAGGTCGGCATGACGGTGGTCGATGTCGATGCCAATCCGCTGCTCGCCGGCAGCACCTTGCGCTTCGAGCTCAAGATCATCGGCGTGCGCGAGGCGACCGCGGAAGAGCGGCGGCACGGTCACGCCCATGGTCCAGGTGGCCACGAGCACGCCGATGGGGCAGATTCCGCGGGGGCAGACGCGGATAGCAAAGCGACTGACTAAGCTCTACTACCGATCATCCGGGCGCCTCTTGAAATTTCGGCGCTCGTCCCCACCCGCTGAGCAGCCGGCAGGTCCAGATCCACAGGAACTCGGTTCGATGCCCCTCGCTGGTGTCGAACTGCTGCTACTGCGGCCCGCCGTTTGCCCATCAACGACTCTCCAAGAGGAGTGCAATGATCAAAATCGAGCACCTGACCAAGTCCTACGGCGACCTGGTGGCGGTGAAGGACGTCAGTTTCACCGTGCAACCGGGCGAAGTGCTCGGCTTTCTCGGCCCCAATGGCGCCGGCAAGTCGACCACGATGCGCATGATCGCCGGATTCCTGTCGCCCACCTCCGGCACGATCAGTGTCTGCGGCCATGATGTGGAAAGCGACCCGCTGGCGGCCCGCCGGATCATCGGCTATCTGCCCGAGGGCGCGCCGGCCTATGCCGAGATGACCACGATCGCCTTCTTGCGCTTCATTGGCGAATTGCGCGGCATGGATCCGGCCGTGCTGGAGCAGCGACTGGTCACGGTGGTCGCCCAGCTCGGCCTGGACCGGGTGCTGGAGCAGCCGATCGAGACGCTGTCCAAGGGCTTCAAGCGGCGTGTCGGGCTGGCCCAGGCAATCCTGCACGACCCCCAGGTGCTGATCCTCGACGAGCCCACCGACGGCCTGGACCCGAACCAGAAGCACGAGGTGCGGGCGCTGATCCAGGGCATGTCGAAGGACAAGATCATCATCATCTCGACCCACATCCTGGAAGAGGTACACGCCGTCTGCAGCCGCGCGATCATCATCAGCAACGGTCAGGTGCTCGCCGACGCCACCCCCGATGCGCTGGAGGCACGCTCGCGCTATCACCTGGCGGTCAGCCTGGTCAGTCCCGAGGCCGACGCGATCGCCGCGGCGCTGCGTGGATTGACCGAGGTGTCTGAAGTCGAGGTCGACGGCAACCAGTTGACCGCCTTCCCGAAGGCCGGCAAGGCTCTGTTCGCGCCGGTCAGCGCGTTGCTCGCGGAGAAGTCCTGGCCGGTCGAGGAACTGCAGCTCGAACGCGGTCGGCTGGATGAGGTCTTCCGCAGCATCACCCAGCAAGGAGGCCGCTCGTGAGCATCGTCAAGACCCTCGTCAAGCGCGAGCTGGCGGGCTATTTCGCCACGCCCGTCGCCTATGTCTTCATCGTCATCTTCCTGATCCTGGCCGGCACCTTCAGTTTCCAGCTGGGTGGCTTCTACGAGCGTGGTCAGGCCGACCTGAAGCCCTTTTTTGACTTCCATCCGTGGCTCTACCTGTTCCTGATCCCCGCCGTCGCGATGCGGATGTGGGCCGAAGAGCGCAACTCCGGCAGCATCGAGCTGTTGCTGACCCTGCCCGTCACGCTGTGGCAGGCGGTAGTCAGCAAGTTCCTCGCCGCATGGTTATTCGTTGGCGTGGCGCTGGCGCTGACCTTCCCGATCTGGATAACAGTCAACTATCTGGGCGATCCGGACAACGGCGTCATCATCGCCGGTTATCTGGGCAGCTGGCTGATGGCCGGCGGATTCCTCGCCATCGGCAGCTGCGTGTCGGCGGCGACCCGCTCGCAGGTGATCGCCTTCATCATCACGATCGTGGTGTGCTTCGTGATGCTGCTGGCCGGTCATCGGGTGGTGCTGGACTTCGTCTCGCCGTGGTTGCCGCAGTTCCTCGTTGACGCGGTCGCCTCGATCAGCTTCATCACCCACTTCGACTCCATCAGCAAGGGCGTGATCGACCTGCGCGATCTGCTGTTCTTCAGCTTGCTCATCGGGATCTTCCTCTACGCCACCACCGTGGTGATCGAGATGAAGAAGGCCGACTAATGAAGGAGCCCCCAATGAATCCCCAGATGAATCGCATGACCCGCAAGCTGTCCAGCGGCGCCACCCTGGTGCTGCTGGTGATCCTTTTCGTGGCCGGCGCGCTGCTGATCAACGAGCTGTTCCGCGGTGCCCGACTGGACCTGACTGCCAACCGTCAGTACACCCTGTCGGACGGGACGATCGAGATCCTCCAGTCGATCGACGAGCCGATCAACCTGCAGTTCTATTTCTCCGAGGAAAGCAGCCGCGCGCTGCCGCCGATCCGCACCTACGCCGCCCGCGTGCGGGAAATGCTGGAGGAGATGTCGGCCCGATCGAAGGGCAAGCTGCGGCTGACCATCATCGATCCCAAGCCCTTCAGCGAAGAGGAGGACGAGGCCACCAGCAGCGGATTGCAAGCTGTGCCCACTGGAATTGGCGGGCAGAATCTGATTTTCGGCGTGATCGGCACCAATGCCACCACCGGCCGGGTCATCGTGCCCTTCCTGCAGCCGGACAAGGAAACCTTCCTCGAATACGACATCGCCAAGCTGGTGCAGTCGCTGGTTGTCGAGACCAAGCCGGTCATCGGGCTGATCAGTGCGCTGCCGGTCAGTGGTGGTTTCGATCCGGGGACGCGTCAGATGAGCGAGCCGTGGGCGGTCATCGGTGGCCTGCGCGATCTGTTCGAAGTCCGGCCTCTGGGCACGGACCTGAGCGCGATCGACAGCGCGATCAACGTGCTGCTGGTCATTCACCCGAAGGAACTGTCGGACAACACCCAATATGCAATCGACCAGTTCGTGATGCGCGGCGGGCGCTTGATGGTGATGGTCGACCCGCAGGCGACGATCGATCAGACCCAGGCCGATCCGGAAAACCCGACCGCCGACATGTTCAGCGCCAAGTCCTCGGATCTGCCGAAGCTGTTTGCCGGCTGGGGGGTGGAGTACGACCCCGGGCGAGTGGTTGCCGATCGGCGGACCGCGCTGCAAGTCAGCGTCGCGCAGGGCCGGCCGCCGGTGCGCCATCCGCTGATCCTCGGGTTGGGTCGCGATCAGATGAACCAGCAGGACATCGTCAGTGCCGAGCTGGACACGGTCAATCTGGACACGGCCGGGCACTTCCGGCTGGCCGAAGGCTCCACGCTGAGCCTGGAGCCGCTGCTGCAATCGAGCAACGACGCGATGCTGATCGATGCCGACCAGGTCCGCTTCGTGCCGGATCCAGGCGAGCTGTTGACCGACTTCCAGCCCAGCGGCGAGACCTATGTCCTCGCCGCGCGGCTCAGCGGTCCGCTCAAGACGGCCTTCCCCGATCGCAGTGGCGAGGGCCATCTGGCTGAAGCCACCGATCCGGTGCAGATCCTGTTGTTTGCCGACGTGGACATGGCGAGCAACCGGCTGTGGGTGCAGGTGCAGTCCTTCTTCGGTCAGCAGATCCAGAACCCCTTCGCCAGCAACGGCGATCTGCTGGTCAACGGTATCGACAACATCAGTGGCTCCAGCTCGCTGATCTCGGTGCGCGGCCGCGGCACCAGTTCGCGCCCCTTCACCGTGGTCCAGGCGATGCGGCGTGATGCCGACGACCAGTTCCGCGCCAAGCAGCAGCAGCTGGAAGAGGAACTGCGCGAGACCGAGCGCAAGCTGTCGGAGCTGCAGCAGGCCAAGGGCGATACCAGCGCGATGATCCTGTCCGGCGCGCAGCAGGCCGAGTTGCTGAACTTCCAGCAGCGTCGCGGCGAGATCCGCCGCGAGCTGCGCGCAGTCCAGCGCTCGCTCGATGCGGGCATCGAACGGCTCGGTACCTGGCTGAAGTTCATCAATATCGCGCTGGTGCCGCTGCTGGTGATCGCCGGGGCAATCTTCTACGCCAGCGTGCGTGCCCGTCGTCGACGGCAGTCGGCCCAGATGGCCCGGACGGCCTGAGCGCTCAAGGAGAACGATGATGCAAAAGCGCAATCTGATACTCGCCGCCGCCACCGTCGCGCTGCTGTTGCTGGGCTGGTTCGTGGGTCGCCCGGGTCCATCCGGTGACGGCATCGAGGGCATCGGCGAACCGCTGTTGCCGGCGGTGCAGGCCGACGTCAACCAGGTCAGCGGCCTGAAGCTGAGCGGGGCCGAGGGCGAGTTGATAGTCGAGGTCCAGCGTGAGGGCGAGCTATGGAAGGTCACCAGCAGTCACGGCTATCCGGCCGATGTGTCGGTGGTACGCCGCTTCCTGCTCGCACTGAAGGATTCGATCAAGCGCGACGTGCGCACCAGCCGGCCGGATCGCTATTCCAGCATCGGCGTCGATGATCCGACCCTGAGCGCCGACGCCAAGGGCTTGCTGGTCGAGCTCAGCGGCGTCGAGGCGCCCAATCGGCTGATCATCGGCACCTTCGCCGCCGGTGGCGGTGGGGATCACACTTATGTGCGGCTGGCCGACCGCGAGCAGAGCTGGCTGGTCAGCGGCAATCTGATCCCGGAGAAGACCGCCGCCAACTGGCTTGCCCGTGATCTGCTCGACGTGCCGTCCTCGCGCATCGAGGCGGTCCGCATCGAGGCACCTGATGGCGGGGTGCTGGAGCTGGTCAAGGAGAACGAAAGCGACATCAACTACACCGTGCAGAACGTGCCGAAGGGGCGCGAGCTGAGCTCGCCTTCAGTCGGCAACGCGCTGGCCGGGGTGCTCGGCAGTCTGCAACTGGAGGGGGTGCTGCCGGCGGCCGAGGCGGAACCACCGGCTGAAGGGGTGTACAGCGGCCGCTACCAGACCCGCGACGGCCTGGTCGTGACGATGCAGGGCTGGGAGCAGGGCGAGCAACGGCTGGTTCGCCTGAACGC
>JBGTIE010000668.1:0-1784 GCA_041745855.1 Lysobacterales bacterium
GTTCGAAACCCGGGCCTTTCGCATCGACCGGGATGGCAGCCATAGGGTGGCGGTGCTGTTTACCGACATCACCGAACGACGGCGCACCGAGGAGGCGCTGCGGGCCAGTGAAGAGCAGTTTCGAGCCACCTTCGAAAACGCCGCCATCGGCATCGTGCACATCGGTCTGGATCACCGCTGGCTGCGCGTCAACCCGGCCATGTGCAGCCTCACCGGCTACACCGCCGAAGAGCTGACGACGATGGCATTCACCGAGCTGACCCACCCCGATGACCTGGCGGACAACCTGCTGCAGGTGCAGCGGTTGCTGGCCGGTGAGATTGCCACGTGCCGGATCGAGAAGCGCTACATCCACCGCAGTGGGCGCGACGTCTGGGTCACCTCCACCATGGCGCTGCTGCGTGATGCAGACGGCCAGCCGCTGTACCTGATTGGCGCGCTGGAAGACACCACCCAGGAGAAGGCGACACTGGCGCAGCTGGAGTTGCAGCGCCGCTTCGTGGAGCGGCTGACCCACAGCATGCCCAACACCTTGCACCTCTATGGCCGTGCCGAGCAGCGCAACCTGTGGGTCAACCGGCACCTGGGCGACACGCTCGGTTATACGAACGATGAGATTGCCCAGATAGAACCCGATTTCCTGCGCCAGGTGCTGCACCCCGAGGACGTGGCGGCGATGGATCTGCATCTGGACCGGGTCTTTGAATCGGCCGACGACGATGTACTGGACATCGAATTCCGCGTGCGCGACCAGGCCGGGCACTGGCGCTGGCTGCACCAGAGCGACACCGTCTTCCGCCGCGGGCCTGACGGGCTGGCGCTGGAACTGGTCGGCACGGCCGCCGATGTCACGGGCCGCAAGGGCATCGAGGCCGCCCTCATCAGCGCGCTGGCTGCCGCCGAAGACGCCAACCAGGCGAAGTCGGACTTCCTGTCGCACATGAGCCACGAACTGCGTTCACCGTTGAATGCCGTGCTCGGCTTTGCGCAGTTGCTGCAATCCGGCACGCCGCCACCCACTGCCCGGCAAGCAGAGGACGTGGCTGAGATTCTCAAGGCCGGCTGGTACCTGCTGGACCTGATTGAGGAGATCCTGGACCTGTCACTGATCGAATCGGGCCGCCTGTCCTGCGCGTTGGAACCGGTGCCGCTGGCCGAGGTGCTGGACGACTGCAAGGCGCTGGTGCAAGGGCAGGCCGCGGCGCGCGGCATCGGCCTGAGTATTCCGCAGCTGGACGAAGCTTGCCTGGTCATCGTGGACCGCAAGCGCCTGAAGCAGGTCTTGATCAACATCCTCGGCAATGCGATCAAGTACAACCGCGCAGATGGCACGGTACAGGTGCACTGTGAAGCAGTGGCGCAGGACCGCATCTGCATCCGCATCGAAGACAGCGGCAGCGGCCTGAGCCCCGAGCAGCTGGACCAGATCTTCCAGCCCTTCGAGCGCCTGGGCCAGGAGGCCGGCGTGATCGAGGGCACCGGCATCGGTCTGGCGCTCAGCAAGCACCTGGTGGAACTGATGGGCGGCCGCATTGGCGTGCACAGCGTTGTCGGCCAGGGCAGCGTGTTCTGGGTGGAGCTGGATGCGCCGAACGCTCAGGCTTGGGCGCCTTCGAGTTCGCCGCAGAGATCCCCCGCCAGCTCTGCTGCAATGGCTCCCGAGACAGGCGCTGCACCAGCGCGCAAGGCAAGCGCGGCAAACAAAACCAAGGAGGACCACACACCATGATCACCGACAGCGACATCCTCGGCGCCCGCATCCTCATCGTTGACGACCAGGACGC
>JBGTIE010000669.1:0-2469 GCA_041745855.1 Lysobacterales bacterium
GCGCGGCGGCGGCCGGCGGTCCTGGCGCTTGCCGTCATCGCCGGCAATCGGGTTGCCATCGGCATCGAGTTCGACGAATTCGTCGGTCGCCACGCCACCGACGATCGGGGCCGCGGCACGGCCTTCGAGCACCGAGTCGGCCGCTGCGCGCACATACAACTGGACCGCGCGGATGGCGTCGTCGTTGCCCGGAATGACGTAGTCCACGCCCTTCGGGTTGTGGTTGGTGTCGACCACCGCCACGACTGGAATGCCCAGCGTATTGGCTTCCTTGATCGCGATTTCCTCATGACCGACATCGATCACGAACATCGCGTCCGGCAAGCCACCCATGTTCTTGATGCCACCCAGGCTGCGCTCGAGCTTCTCCATCTCGCGCTTGAGCGTCAGCACCTCGTGCTTGACCAGGCGTTCCCAGCTGCCGTCGGTGCTCTGGGTCTCCAGATCCTTCAGGCGCGAGATCGACTGCTTGACGGTACGGAAATTGGTCAGCATGCCACCGAGCCAGCGATGGGCCACAAAAGGCATGTTGCAGCGGCTCGCCTCTTCGATGACGGTGTCGCGGGCCGAGCGCTTGGTGCCGACGAACAGGATGTTGCCGCGGCGCTGCGCCAGTCCACTGACGAAATTCATCGCGTCGTTGAACAGCGGCAGGGTGCGCTCGAGGTTGACGATGTGGATCTTGCCCCGTGCGCCGAAGATATACGGCGCCATGGACGGGTTCCAGTAACGGGTCTGATGGCCGAAATGAACGCCAGCTTCAAGCATCTGGCGCATGGTAACGTTGGGCATGACAATATCCTTGCGTGCGAGACGTTTTCGTCTCATGGGGTTGGGCCTCCACGCGACGAGTACAAAGACCACCTAGACAGGCGGCACCCCCTGCACTCTTGCGACGCGTGTGTGTAGTCAGCTCTCGATCCAGTCCGGAACACATTCGGGCCAGCTGAGGCTGCGATGACTGGTGCGCCCTGAAAGGGTTTGCGCGCGCACAAATCTCCGGAATAATAGCCGGTCTGGACAGGAAGCGACAAGCGCATATGAGTGTTTCGATCAAAACCGCCGATCAGCTGGACAAGATGCGGGTCGCCGGGCGGCTTGCGAGCGAGGTGCTGGACATGATCGGACCGCACATCGAGCCCGGCGTGACTACCGATGAACTGGACCGCCTTTGTCACAGCCACATCACCGAAAAGCAGGACGCCGTGCCGGCGCCGCTGAACTACAAAGGCTTCCCGCGTTCGATCTGCACC
This sequence comes from Lysobacterales bacterium, assembly GCA_041745855.1. GTDB lineage: Bacteria > Pseudomonadota > Gammaproteobacteria > Xanthomonadales > SZUA-5 > JAWLAT01. Next base: position 1,254 of record JBGTIE010000669.1, read on the forward strand.
TCGGTCAATAACGTGGTTTGTCACGGCATCCCCGGCCCCAAGATCCTCAAGGCCGGCGACATCGTCAACGTCGACATCACCGTTATCAAGGACGGCTACCACGGCGACACCTCGCGCATGTACTACGTCGGCGAACCCGGCGTGCTGGCGCGCCGGCTGTGCACCGCCGCGCGCGACGCACTCCATCTGGGCATCGAGATGGTCAAGCCCGGCCTGCGCCTGGGCGAAATAGGCAAGGCGATCCAGCGCTTTGTGGAGAGCCAGGGTTTCTCGGTAGTCCGCGACTACTGCGGCCACGGCATCGGCGAGCAGTTTCACGAGGACCCGCAGGTACTGCACTACTTTGATCCGCGCCGCGGCCTGGGGCCCGAACTGATCCCCGGCATGACCTTCACGATCGAGCCGATGGTCAACGCCGGCGGCTACGCGGTGCGCCTGCTGCCCGACGGCTGGACCGTCGTGACCAAGGACCGCTCGCTGTCGGCCCAGTGGGAGCACACCATTGCGGTCACGGACAGCGGGGCGGAGATATTGACGGTGGCGGCGTGAGGGTCCGAGGCCATAAGAGCGAGGGCCCAGGGCACAGGGCCCAGGGCCCATAAGATCGAGGGCCCAGGGCACAGGGCCCAGGGCCCAGAAGAGCGGGAACGGAGCACCTCTGGGCCCTGGGCCCTGTGCCCTGTGCCCTGGTCCCTCAACGCGCCAACTCCCCTCGAGTCTCTCAGCCCCATGCCCACCTCGCGCTCCCAGCCCGAACAACTCTCAGGTCCATGCCAAACCCACTCTCCACCCCCGAACAGTTACCCATCGACGAACTGGACGCCTTCGTCGCGCGCTTGCGGGGGGATCTGGCGGCTTATGACAGTGATTTCGCGCTGCAGTTTGCGCTCGGGCGCAAGGTTCCGACGATCCTGGCCGATCGTGCCCGGCTTGCGCGGCTGGCGCTGCGGACGCTGTGGTTCGCCTGCGTGGGTCCGAGTTCGCCCTTTGCCTTGATCGCCACCGGCGGCTTCGGTCGCGGTGAGTTGTACCCGCATTCGGACATCGATCTGCTGATCTTGAGTCCGCATCCGGTACCGACCACACTGCCGGAGCGGCTGCAGCGTTTTCTGGCCGCGCTGTGGGACCTGCGCTACCGGGTTGGCCACAGCGCTCGCAGCCTGCCGCAGCTGCGCGAGGATGCGCGAGCCGACGTCATCCTGGCGACCTCGCTGCT
>JBGTIE010000670.1:0-4770 GCA_041745855.1 Lysobacterales bacterium
TCGACCACCTGGGTGACAGCACGCCGGCGCTGGACGCGGACCTGCCCGACACCGGCGTCGGGCTGGCACTGGAGCGGCGCCTGGCACCGCTGTTCCTGCGCGATCCGATCTACGGTACCCGCTGCAGCACGGTCATGGCGCTCGACCGGCACGGTCAGGTACGCGTGTGGGAGCGCAGCTTCGACCCGGCCGGGCAAGTTGTTGCCGAGCGCGCTTTCGTCAGCGACAGCTCGACGGCAGGTAGCGCGCATCGATACTGGCGGGCTGACAAGTCCAGCTGATCCCGCCATCGCGCGTTTCGGGAATCAGTATGACCTCGCCCTCGGCGCTCGGGCCGGCATAGACTTGCAGAACGAGGCCCCGCTGCGGGTCAAAACTGACCGCGCGCAGGTTCGGATCGATGACAGGCTGATAGCTGGTTTCCTGCAGACTGTCCGGCCAGCGCTGCTCACGGGCGACAAATTCCGCCACGGCCAGTTTGGCGTTGCCGGCCAGAACCAGGGCGTTGGCCGTGCGCGCCCGGACGGTGTAGTCCTGGTAGGCGGGTATCGCGATGGCGGCCAGGATGCCGATCACGGCGATCATCGGCAGAGCCAGGGCGAAGATCGCTACCACCAGCACGGGCTCCTTGCCAGCGGAAACGCCCTGGTTGTGCTTGCGGTTCCAGGCTTCCTGATCGGTGGCCATGAACACGATGCCTTCGACGAAGGCGATCAGGAATGGAACGTAGGTCCAGAACAGGAGCAGATAGAACACTCCCCACCACTGCCCCAGAAAAAAGCGGTGAGCGCCGAAGCCACCGACCAGTACGGCCAACGCCGCCGCAGCGACCCGGCTGCGGTAGATCCCCTCAGTTGCCATGTGATTCCCCGGTAGTGCGAGCCCCCGCTCGCCCGGCGAAGGATGAGTCAGCGCCGTGCAAAGGGCAATGGGGCCTGGTAGCTGCTACATCGGCGCCAACAACGACGGATCCAGTTCAAACAGCTCGCGTACACGCTGCCAATCCGCATCCAGACTGGCGTGCAGTCGCATGGGCTCGCCGCAAGGGTGATCGAATTGCAACTCCAAGGCGTGCAGCAACAAGCGATGTACGCCCAGATGGATCCGGAACAGGCGGTTGTGCTCGCCCTTGCCGAAGCTGGTATCCCCGACCAGTGGGTGCCCCAGATGCTTGAAGTGGCGTCGGATCTGGCGATAGCGGCCGGTTTCCGGGCTCGCTTCGACCAGCGCATAGCGGGCAGTCTCCCAGCGACCGCTGGGCCAGGGCTGCTGGCAACGGGCGAGCACGCGGTAGCGGGTCAGGGCCGGCTTGAGCGCTGAACGCTTCGCTTCGCCCGATAGCGGTTTGTCGATCTCGCCGACATCCTCGGTCGGCCAACCGCGTATGACCGCCAGGTAGCGCTTGTGCACCTCGCGCCGTTCGAAGGCGTGGCCGAGTGCTGCGTGCACGCTTAAGTCGTCACAAGTTAGCAGCACGCCGCTGCTGGCGCGATCCAGGCGATGAATTAGCCGCAGCTGCGGCCGCCCGGTCTGCAGGCGTAGTTGCGTCAACAGGTCCTCCCGCTCACCGGCAGCCAGCTTCGAGGGATGTACCAGCAACCCGGCCGGTTTGTTGACCGCGACGATGGCGGGGTCGACGTGAATCAGTTCGAGCACTGGGCTAGCGTCCTGGATGGGCTGCCGGCGCTGCGGCGGGAAGCAGTGTAAGGGTCCGCGCAACAAATAACTTCCTGCATTCGGCCGCCCCTGGACCACGCCAGCGGCGTTGCGCTTCTTGGCAAGGGGGACAGGACAGGCCATTCCCTGCGAAGCGCGCCTTGCTGGCGAGGCCCAGGGACGCCCTCGGTGCAACGGAAGTTTTTGTTGCGCGGACCCTAAGTGATCAGGAAGGGCATGGTGAGATGCCGCACCGACATGCGGATCGTGCCGGTGCAAGCTGCAGCGATGAGATATGGACAGACTCCAGAACTACGCCGCAAGCCCCAGTCGGGGTGGATGATGGGCCTGAGCAGCACCGTGCTCGGCCTTGCCTTGGCGTTCTTCTGGCTAGCCCCATTGCATGCCAACGACGCTGTGCCGGTCATCTATCAATGCATTGCCGCCGATGGCAGCCCGGTCTACAGCGACCGGCGCTGCGCCTCGCTGGGCGTCGTCGAGCGTACTCCTCGCCGGATTCCCGGTCGCTCGGTAGCATGCATCACCCGCAATGGCGAGCCCTGCATAGAGCGCTCCAGCCAGGCCATCCGCCACTTGCGGCTGGGCTGTCCGGCGCGCTCGCCAGAGGGCCTGCGCCTGGCCGTTGGCGAGGCCCTGGCTAGTGGCGACTTCAATGCACTGTCCGGACTGTACAACTTCGCCAATCACTCCGGCCAGGGTTCGGCTGAGGTCGTGCGCCGGCTGATGCGGATTGCCAAACGCACGGCCAGCCATGTCGAACTGGTCGAACCCGCACTGGAGTATCACTACGACGAGGTGATGCCGCGGCCCACCGGCGAACCAGTCCTGCGCGTGGTGCAGTACTTGGCCGGCATGAGCGGCCCGCTGACCAGTGACGATTTCCGTCTGGTTCCGGCTGCAGGGTGTATGTGGCTGGGCTGAGAGCTGCTCAGAAGTCGCGGGCGCGGGCTTGGTGGTGCTTCTTCTACGCTTGTGTAGCGGCGCTGACGTGGTCCCGGGGCCCGTGAGGCCAACGGCGAAGAAGCAAAGCGCTCTCAGGCCAGCGCACTCCAAAAAGTGGCGCGCGCGGGCCCTTTTTGGAGTGCGGCGACCTGGCGCCGCTTTGCTCTTGCCCACGGGTGCAGGCGTACAATGATCACGGGTCCGGACCGGTGAAGGCAGCATGGGCAAGGTTGATCCCGCTCGCAGCTATACCTACGGCGACTATCTGCAGTGGGACGATGAGCAGCGCTGGGAGCTGATCGATGGCGCGCCGTGGCTGATGGCCGCGGCACCCACCTGGCGCCACCAGGAAGTCGTTGGGGACATTTTTCGACAGATCGCCAACCAACTTGTCGGCAAACCATGTCGCGCAGCGATTTCACCACTCGACGTACGCCTGCCGAAGGGCGACGAGGCCGACGAACTGGTCGACACGGTGGTGCAGCCGGACGTGTTGGTGGTCTGCGAGCGAGAGCGGATCGACCGCCGCGGCGTGCGCGGCGCGCCCACCTTCGTGCTGGAAGTGCTCAGCCCCGCCAGCGCCAGTCACGACCAGATCCGCAAGCGGCGCGTCTACGAGCGCGCCGGTGTGCTTGAATTCTGGCTGCTTCATCCGATCGACGGCGTGCTGACGATCTACCGCCGCGACCCCACCAGCCCCGGTTTCGCGCCACCCGAAATCGTCGAGGCCAGCGGCCAGATCGCACTCAGCTCGGTGGCGGGGCTGAGCGTCGACTTCGACGGCCTTTACCCGACGCCGGAGGCGGAGCTTTAGCCCAGGGTCGCTGGGGCAACGCGGGCGATGCGCCTTACTGGCCGCTTGCCTCGATCGAGGCAGCGAATGTCCGGCAGCGGGGTGCAAGTCGGACTGATGTTTCCGCGCTGGTTCGGAGCAATCTGACAAGTGGGGTCGTACTCGTACTCAGCATCGCGGTACTCGTACTCGAAGCCATCACGCTGCTTTCGAGTACGAGTACGAGTACGAGTACGAGTACGAGTACGAGTACGAGTAGGATGGTCGGGGAAAACGGATGTCCGCCGCAAACGGCCTCACCCAACATCAGTTTGAATCGAACCCCGTCGACACCAGCTACTCCCGCTGCGTCACCAGCCCAGCCGTCGCCGCCCACAAATTCACATCGTCACGCCGAATCGCGGCGGCCATCAGGCCGGGGAAGGCGTCCGGAGTGCAGGCGAAGGTGGGGGCACCCAAGGCGGCCAGGGCTTGGGCAAGGTCGCGGTCATAGGCCGGTGCGCCTTCGTCGCTGAGGGCGAGCAGGACGATGAACTGGACGCCAGCGGCGATCAACTCGGCGCTGCGGCGCAGCAGCTTGTCCTTCAGGCCGCCCTCGTACAGATCGGAGATCAGCACCAGGATGCTGTTGCGCGGTTCGCGAATGATGCTCTGGCAATAGCTGACCGCGCCGTGGATGTCGGTACCGCCGCCGAGTTGGACGCCGAACAGCACGTCGACCGGATCGTCCAGCTGATCGCTCAGATCGACGATCTGGGTATCGAAAACCACCAGCCGAGTGGCCACAGATGGCAGCGAGGCCATCACCGCGGCAAAGATCGACGAATAAACCACCGAAGCGGCCATCGAGCCGCTCTGGTCGATGCACAGGACGATCTCGCGCTGGGGTTTGCGCGCCTTGCGGCCGAAGCCGATCAGCGTTTCCGGGATCAATGTGCGCAGACTCGGCTGCCAGTGGCGCAGGTTGGCGCGGATCGTGCGCTGCCAGTCGATCTCGGCATGCCGCGGTCGGCGCCGCCGTTCGGCCCGGTTCAGCGCGCCGCGGATCGCCGAACGCATCGGTTCTTCGAGCCGCTTGAGCAGATCCTCGACTACTCGCCGCACAACCAGCCGCGCGGTCTCCTTCGTATTGGCCGGGATCACGCTGGCGAGCGAGATCAGGTTGGCGACCAGATGCACGTCCGGCTGCATCACCTCCAACAGCTCTGGCTGCAGCAGCAACTCACGCATATCCAGTCGGGTCAGCGCGTCTTGCTGCAGGACCTGCACGACCTGGGCCGGGAAGTACTTGCGGATGTCGCCCAGCCAGCGCGCGACGTTCGGCGCTGAGCCGCCGCGACCACCGCGGCGACCGCGCA
>JBGTIE010000671.1:0-4633 GCA_041745855.1 Lysobacterales bacterium
GGCCAGTGCAGATGCAGCAGCTGACGGTAGCACCAGTACGGATGCAGCGACCGAGGGCGCGGCCGTCAGCGCCTTCCTCGCTCGCCTCTCCCAGCACTGTGGTGAGTCCTTTGCCGGCAAGATCATCGCCAACGATCCGCCGGCCGGCGAGCAGCCCAACGCCGACGATCCGTTTGTCGGCAAGGCTCTGGTCATGCACGTGCGCGAATGCGCCGAAGACCAGTTGAAGGTCCCCTTCCATGTCGGCGACGACCATTCCCGCACCTGGATCCTGACCCGAGTCGGCGCCGACCGACTCGAGCTCAAGCACGACCACCGCCACGAAGATGGCAGTCCGGACGTGCTGACCTTCTACGGCGGCACCAGCGACAGCGACGGCAGCGAACTGCGGCAGAGCTTCCCGGTTGATCAGGAATCGAAAGAGCTGTTCGATCGCGAAGGCCTGCAGGTGTCGATGGACAACACCTGGGCGATGGAAATCGAGCCCGGCAAGCGCTTCCTGTACGAACTGGCCCGCCCCAGCGGCCGCCTGTTCCAGGTCGAGTTCGACCTGACCCAGACCGTCGAGACCCCGCCGGTGCCGTGGGGGCACGAGTAGGAGAGCGAGGGCCCAGTGATCAAGGCCCAGGGCCCAGTTCAACGGACTCTGGGCCTTCAGCCCTCACGGAAAAGGCAAGAGCATTTTCAACACAAAGGACACAAAGGACACAAAGGAAAGCAGAGCAAGAGCTTTCGATTTGTTTCGCGACTCCGTTGGTCTTCACAAAGCGGCATGCCGAAGGATGCGTAGGGCGTCCTTCGCAGACGCAAAGCTCACCTGGATCGGCATCCTGCCGGCTCTTTTGCTTCGATTGAAGCAATTGGCTCAAGGCTTGCGTTGGTGGTAGTTCGCAATCGTGAGTTTGACGAAAAAGGTAGTGGATGCCGTGAGCGACTCGCTGACAACCATAGGAGGGCGTTTGCAAGACCTACTGAAATCAGAAACGTCTCCCTCCATCTCTCCGGATCGCTGGCAGTCGAAACGGCGAGAACTTGAGGACGATCTTGGGCTACCAGGCTCGCTCGTGGACTTACTCTCGTAACCCCATGAATGACGACGTAGCAGTGATTGGTTTGCGCGGACTGATGTTGATCGTGGCAGCTCTATTGGCCGCCAGTTGTACACCTACGCGGTCGCAGATGCAGACCCGATTTGACTATTCGGTGCAGAGCTGTCTTGGCAAGAGCTATGCCGATCCTTCGACGCCACAAAGATGTACCGGGACTCGCCCGCCAGATGAAGTCATCACGCTGCCATCTGGAAACCGCGTTCTCGTGTTTCACGATTACTGGGGTATGTATGGAATTCGCCGCGAGCAATGCGAGCTAAGACTGGAATTGGACGGCGACAAAGTGATGGCAGTCAGACACGAAGGGCCTGGTTGCTACATGCCGTACTAAAATCCGATTCCGTGACCTTCTACAAGCAATAGTTTCTGATCGATATGGACATGACGCCCGGAATGGAATCAAGTAGATGAACAGAGCATATCGGCTAATACTACTGACAATCCTGCTGGTGTTGGGGTTTCCATGTCTGGATGCAGGAGTGGGCTCTTCAATACACAACCATCGGCAGACTGGGGCAAAACTGCCGATGGCCGTGAGGTCCTTCTGGACACGGATCGCAATTGGCGAGCTTGGCGTGAAGGTGTGGATCGTGCACTCAGAACTGAAATCGCGGGCATGAAGGCGCCTCGGCACCAAGATTGGGAGGAGTTTTGGAGTCGAGAGTTGTCAAGGATACAGGTGGACAGAGATAACGCGCCGAAATACGTTGCCTACATTATCGACTCGCGTCGTCGCGCGGGTTTGCCCGAGTTGAAAAGCTATCCGCCATCGGCGGGGGTTTGACTCACGGCTCTGACGAAACACGCGGTTCTTGCGCTGCGCCGGTCGAGTTCGCGCCGCCAGCTGATCGCTGTGCGCGAGAGATTGCATAAGGGCTTGTCGAATACGTGACGTTCGACTTCGCCCTCTAGCCGGCAGGCCGCGTGAACGAAGGAAGTAGGCCGTTTTGACCCGTGCCGCAGGTTCCGATTTGCGGCACGCAATGGACCGCGCGTCCAAGCGCCGCGCAGGGTCGCCTCGTTAGGTACGAAGCAAGCGTGTCTCTGATAGCGAACGGTGTCGAATGATGATCCATTCCTGACCCGAGTTGCGCCTTGCGCGCTCAGGCAAAGCGAGAGTTCGCCTCGAAACAGCAAACCAGACCCACCACCCTCAGCCCTCAGCCCTCAGCCCTCAGCCCTCAGCCCTGCTCTTACTGCCTCAACGCCTCGATCGGATCCAGTCGGGCGGCCTTGCGGGCTGGGTAGTATCCGAAGAACAGGCCGGTGGCGACCGCAAAAGCGGTCGCCATTGCGATGACCTGCAGGTCGAGTTGCACCGGCAACGCGCCGTAGCGGCTGGCCAGCAGGGCGCCAGCGATGCCGATCGTGATACCGATGGCGCCGCCACCGAGTGAGATCATCATCGCTTCGGCCAGGAACTGGCGCTGGATGTCGCCCGGCGTGGCGCCGACCGCCATCCGCAGGCCGATCTCGCGAATACGCTCGGTGACCGAGACCAGCATGATGTTCATGATGCCGATGCCGCCGACGATCAGCGAAATCGTTGCCACCGCACCCAGCAGCAGCGACATCAGCCGGGTGGTCTCGGTGCGCGCGCTGACCAGCGAGGTCAGGTTGCGGACCATGAAGTCGTCCTCGGCGCCAGGCTGGATCTTGTGCAACTCGCGCATCAGATCGTTCAGGTCAGCCTCCACCGGGACCAGGTCCGCGGCGGTCGAGGTGCCGACCGCGATCTGCATCAACGAGCCCGGTGGCAACTGCAGTTGGCCCATCAGGCGTCGGCGCGACGTCTCCAGCGGGACGAAGATCACATCGTCCTGGTCGCCGCCCCAGTTGCTCTGACCCTTCGGCGCAGTCACCCCGACTACCGTAAACGGCACCCGGCCAACCCGGATCTGGCTGCCGATGGGATTGCCGTCACCGAACAGCTTGTCCTTCACCGTCTGACCGATGATCACCCGGGTCGCCGCGGCCCGATAGTCTTCTGGCTGCAGGCCATCGCCCTCGGCCAGTTGCCAGTCGTAGACGACGAAATAGTCCGCTTCGACACCGAACCATTGGGTCGACCAGTTCTGCTCGGCCAGAATCACCTGGGTGCCGCCACGCAAGATCCCGCTGACATAGGTCGCCTGCGGGATCCGCTCGCGAATGGCTTGGGCGTCGCGGGTGGTCAGCGTTGAGGCGCTGCCGGCGCCCATCCGCACCGCGCCCTGGCGGCCGGAGCTGGCCAGCACGTCGATCCGGTTGCTGCCCAGCCGGGCAATGGTCTCGTCCAGCCGTGACTGCGTGCCCTGCCCCACCGAGACCATCACGATTACCGCCGCGATACCGATGATCACGCCCAGCGCGGTCAGCGTGCTGCGCAGCCAGTTGCCGCGCAAGGCATGCGCCGACATCGAGATGATGTCCCACAGGCTGGCACGGCCAGCGGCGCCGCTGAGTGGGCGCAGGGCCGGCAGTGCGGGCAGGGTGACGGGTTGGTTCATGGCTGGGTCCCTGGAAATGACTGGATGGCGACCGGAAGTTCTTGCTCTTGCTTTGACTCCCTACTCCCTACTCCCGACTCGCAACCCTCTTCCAACTCGCCATCGCGCATTGTCAGCACCCGATCGGCATGCGCTGCCACGGCTGGGTCGTGGGTGATCAGGATCACCGTGTGGCCGGCCTGGCGCAACTCGTTGAACAGGGAGAGGATTTCTTCGCCGGTGCGGGAGTCGAGCGCGCCGGTGGGTTCGTCGGCGAGCAGGATTGGTGGTCGATTGATCAGCGCTCGCGCGATCGCTACCCGCTGCTGCTGTCCGCCGGAAAGCTCGCTCGGTCGATGCCCCTGGCGATCAGCCAGTCCGACCGCGGCCAGCGCCTCGGACCCCAAGCGGGCGCGCGCGGCGCGCCCCACACCGGCATAGACCAGCGGCAGGATCACGTTATCCAGCGCGCTCATGCGCGGCAGCAGATGGAAGCCCTGAAAGACAAAGCCGATCTTCTGCCGCCGCAACTCGGCCCGCCCGGTGGCATCGAGCGTGGCCACATCAATGCCATCACACAGATAGCGGCCGGACGTGGGTGTGTCCAGGCAGCCGATCAGATTCATCAGGGTCGATTTGCCGGAGCCGGAGGGCCCGATGATCGCAACGAATTCGCCGGCGCGGATCTGCGCGCTGACCGAGCGCAGGGCCACCACCTCGGCCGCGCCACCTTCCGCGTAGATCTTGCTGAGCGCCTCGAACTGGATCATCGGGGTGGCCATCGGATCGGTGCGTCCGGACTCAGCGCGCACGAGCCTGACCGCTGAGCACGTCCATACCCACCTCCAGCTCGCTGCCACCCACCTCGCTGTGGGTCGCGTCGCTGATGCCGATGCGCACTGGAAGCGCCTTCGGGCTGCCGTCGCGCATGACCCACAGCGTGCCGCGGCGGGCGCCCAGTTCCACTTTCAGGGCGGCATCGAAGCGCTCGCGCTGGGTCGGGTCCAGCGTCGCCAGAAAGCTCGCATAGCCACTGTTGATGCGCTCGGCAAGCCG
>JBGTIE010000672.1:0-3773 GCA_041745855.1 Lysobacterales bacterium
GGTGGTCTACGATCACGGCCCCGGCGCACTGGCCGGACGGTTGTGGTGGTTGCTGCGCGCAATCGGCCATCGCCAGGTGCAGCTGCTGGATGGAGGCCTGCAGGCGTGGAAAGCGGCGGGTGGTGAGCTGGAAGTTGCGTCCGAACCGAGCGGTGCCGCCGATTCGTCGCTTGTTGCCGCTGCGGAGTTCGGCGATTGGCCCGGCTGGCTCGACAACCAGGCCCTGAGCGCGGGACTGGCCTCGGGCCAGTGGCGTCTGCTCGACGCGCGCGAAGCGGCCCGCTATCGCGGCGAGATAGAACCCATCGACCCGATTGCCGGCCACATCCCCGGCGCCCTGAACCGACCCTTCAGCGACAACCTCGACGCCAGCGGCTGTTTCAAGCCGCCCGGTCAGTTGCGCGACGAGTTCGTCGAGTTGCTGGGCGAGTACGCCCTGACGCCCGAGCGCGTCGTCCACCAATGCGGCTCCGGCGTCACCGCCTGCCACAACCTGCTGGCGATGGAAGTCGCCGGCCTGCACGGATCAAAGCTGCACGCTCCGAGTTGGAGTGGGTGGATTGCCGAGGGGCGCGAGTTTGCGACAGGCCAGGCGGCGGGGTGACCAGCAGTCGGCGTTAGGGGACGACGTGCAAGGGCCCAGGGCATAGGGCCCAGGGCCCAGTGGCATACGAACGGCCCAGGGCCCAGGGCCCAGCGGCAGGCCCGGTTCTTCTGGGCCCTGTGCCCTGAGCCCTGGGCCCTGAAAGTTGCGGTTCGCTTCTCTCACCGACATCCTACGCGCTCCGCTGTGGCTCTTCCGCGCTCTTGAACGGGCAACTGGAACAGGCAACTGGTACTGCTCTTCTGACCCTCAGCCCTCAGCAGGCCTCGCATGCATCGCAGCAAGCTCGCCTGGGCAGGAAGCGCATACAAAAGCGCCGCCATGCCGCTAGGCATGACGGCGCAAACCACGGGGGTAGTTATCAGCCCTTCGCGGGCTGAGCGCGCAGGCTTAGCTGCCGCGCACGTGCAGATCGTTGGCGTCAACTTCGCTCACACCCTCGGTGCCCTCGGCGATGCCAATGGCCACCGCACGTTCCTCGTTGGACTCGACCACACCGACCAGATGGACGATGTTGTCCTTGGTCTCGACCGTGATCCGGTTGCCGGCGACCTTCTCTTCGGCCAGCAGCATGGACTTGACCTTGGTCGTGATCCAGGTGTCATCGATCGCCTCGCCGGTCTCGCTCATGGTTTTGCGCACCTCGCCGGAGGCGGTGGCGGTGTTGGCCGCCTGACGCGCATCGGTGCCCGTGGCGGCGACCACCAGCATGTTGTCGACGCTGACCACGCCATCGGCGCTGTGCGCCAGCTTGGTAGCGGCCAACTTGCTGGCGACGCTGCCAGCGCCACCGCGCAGGGTGACCTTGCCCTTGTGGGTGTCGACGTTGATGTCGAAGCCCTTGGTGCGCTCATCGGCCAGCAGCTTGGTCTTGATCGAGGCGGTGATGGTCGCGTCGTCGATCACCTGACCGGCGGTGCGTTCAGTCTTGGCTTCGGTCTTCTTTGATTCCGCCTTTTCTCCGGCGCCGCCCGCGAAGGCCGCTGGAACGGTGCTGAAGGCAAGCACCGAAGCGACGGCGGTGGCGATCAGGCTGAGTTTGCAGGTCTTCATGAGTTGCTCCTTTGGCGCGTTCGCGCCGTGATGGTGAAGGTCATCGGACAGACCGCTCCGTTGCCGGGGACGAACCGTTCGCGACTCCCGCCATACCCCAATCAGCTTTCGTGCCAACAACTGAACCCGATTACTTTCAATGATTTATAGATCATCCGTATTCGCTATGAAGATCGAATCCGTGCAGAACGAATGGTCGGTCTTGCGATCTGCATGGCTGCATCCGGTCCCTACCACAGGCATCATCGGCGGCCACAGACCCATATCGGGAAGGAGAGCCCATGAGCGGACAGAGCCCGTCATCGCAGCAAGCGCTGGTGCTGGTAGTCGACGATCAGGAAGCCAATGTTCGTCTGATGGGTTCCATCCTGAGCGCGGCCGGCTTCGATGTGATGCCGGCGCTGTCGGGTGCGTAAGCCTTGAGGCGCGTGCGGGCCAAACAGCCCGACGCCATCATGCTCGACATGCGGATGCCGGAGATGGACGGTTTCGCCGTGTTGGAACAGCTCAAGCACGATCCGGAGCTTGCCGATGTGCCGGTGGTGTTCGTGACCGCCGCGCATGAGCGCGAGTACGTCGTGCAGGCACTGGAGGCAGGCGCCGCAGATTACATTGCCAAGCCTTTCGTGGCCGAGGAACTGGTGGCGCGGGTTCGCACCCACACCGACGCCAAGCGGCTGCGCGACCGCTTGCGCTGCGCGATACGCGAGCGCGAAGAGATCAACAACGTGGTCGCGCATGATCTGAAGAATCCGCTGTTCACGATCAGCCTGAGCGCGGGCGTGCTGCGCGAGGCGGCGGAATCACCGGAGCGGGTCCGTGAGGTTGCCGGCAGCATCGAGGAATCGGCCAGACGCGCGCTGGACTTTGTTTCCAATTATCTGGAGCGGCGCGCCGACGCCGAGCTGCGGCGCGACTACCAGCCGGCGATCTGCGCTACCGGCTCGATGCTGCGGGCGCTGGAACGCGAGTTCGCGCCGACCCTGGCGCACAAGCAACAGACGCTCGAGGTGGACCTGCAGTCAGAGCTACCGGTTCTGGCCGACCTCGAGGCCTGCGGCGTGGTGCTGCGCAATCTGCTGTCGAACGCGAGCAAGTATGCGCCGAGCGGCACTGTCGTCACCGTGGCCAGCCGCCGCGGCAAGCCCGGTCATCTGCAGTTCGCGGTGCTCGATCAGGGCCCGGGTGTGTCCGAGGCCGAACGCAGCAAGCTGTTTCAGCGCTTCGTGCGGCTGTCCGCGCAGCCCACTGGCGGCGAGAGCAGCAGTGGGCTGGGCCTGGCCGCGGCAATGCAGGAGGCGCGCTGGATGGGTGGCGAGCTGTGGCACGAAGATCGCGCGGGCGGCGGCGCGGTGTTCATCCTGGAACTGCCGCTGGCGCCGGTGGCAGGAGACTAGCCGGGAACACAGGGCTGAGGGGCGGAGGGCTGAGGGCAGAGGGCGGAAGAGCAGGGCCCAGGGCCCAGGGCTCAGGGCCCAGGGCGGGCCCAGGCCCAGAAGAGCCACGGCGAGGCGCGTAGGATGTCGGTGAGCTCCGCGAACCGCATCAATCAAGAGCCCGGAAGAGCAATTTCAGTAGCCAGTTAAGAGCGTCCCTCTGGGGTCGAGGTGACGCAGAAGCTCCGTGAACCGGTGCAAGCCGTGCAGCCTCCGCCCGCGACAAATGGGTTTTGAGCCCGAGCGGCAGCAAGCTGCCAAGAACAGAGCGGTAGCAAGCTACCGCACTGCATATAGAACGAAAGGCTCTTTCTGGGCCCTGGGCCCTGAGCCCTGGGCCCTTGTTCACCTGCCCTCAGCCCTCCCCATGCTCCGATTGAGCCTGTCGGTCAGCCAGCACCATCGCGCGGTCGACCAGGGCCAGCAGCAGTCCCCAGGGCAGGCTCGCAAGCAGAGAGGGTACGGACGACTGTCCGCTTCTGGCAGTGGCCGGTGGATTTGAGGTGTCAGACGGCGTCGACATGCGCGTTTCGATCATCACACCCAGCGTGGCTCCACTGCCGACCCACAGCCAGGGCCAGGCGGCGTGCAGTCGGCCGCGCAGCTTGTCGCCATGGCGGCGGGTCGCGGCGACATGCAAGTCGAGAGCGCTTTCCGCCTTGTGGACGCGGGCGCGCAGG
>JBGTIE010000673.1:0-5687 GCA_041745855.1 Lysobacterales bacterium
CGCGGCGATCACGCGCTTGACGTTGCGCGTGCCGAGCCCGGGCACGCGCAGCAGCAACTCCTTCGCCGCGGTGTTGAGATCGACCGGGAATTGCTGCGGATGGCGCAGGGCCCAGGCGAGCTTCGGGTCGATGTCCAGATCGAGCATGCCTGCACCCGGCGGCGCGATCTCGTCGACGCTGAAGCCGTAGAAGCGCAACAGCCAGTCGGACTGGTACAGGCGATGTTCGCGCACCAGCGGCGGCGCCTTGCTGGGAAGCAATTTCGAGGCATCGGGGATCGGGCTGAAGGCCGAGTAGTAGACGCGCTTGAGTCGGTAGCTGCCGTAGAGCTGGTCGCTGGCGACCAGAATCTGGCGGTCATCCGCGCCGTCGGCACCGACGATCATCTGCGTACTTTGCCCGGCAGGCGAAAAGCGGGGGGCCTTCTCGTCCTCCTTCGACTCGTCAATGCGCCAGCGCAGCGCGCCCATCGCCTGCTTGATCCCGGGCATGCGCTTCTCCGGTGCCAGCGCGGCCAGGCCAGCTTCGGTCGACAGCTCGACGTTGATGCTCAGGCGATCGGCGTACAGGCCGGCCTCGGCAAGCAGTTCCGACGAGGCATCCGGGATCGTCTTCAGATGGATGTAGCCACGAAAACGGTGCTCCGTGCGCAGCTTGCGTGCCACCGCGACCAACTCGCCCATGGTGTGGTCGTTGTCCTGAACGATGCCGCTGGACAGGAACAGCCCTTCGATCAGGTTGCGCTTGTAGAAATCCAGCGTCAGGCGCACCACTTCGTCGACGCTGAAACGCGCCCGCGCCACGTTGCTCGAGACACGATTGATGCAGTACGCGCAGTCGTAGACGCAGAAATTGGTCAGCAGGATCTTCAGCAGCGACACGCAGCGGCCGTCGGGCGTATAGCTGTGGCAGATGCCGGCGCCGCCAGTGCTGCCGATCCCGCCGCTCTTCAGCGAATCCTTCCGGTTGGCGCCGCTCGACGCACACGACGCGTCGTACTTCGCGGCATCGGCGAGGATAGCCAGCTTTTTCGTCAGTTCCATCGCGTAGGTGTACCGAGTTGGCGTCTCAGAGCGCGAGACGGCTCCGGGCCCACCAGTAGGCACGACCGTGGGTTGCTCCTGCGTGAACTGCGTGGGTGAGGCGTGAAGTGGCCAATCAGGAGTAAAGCGGCGCCAGGTCGCCGCACTCCAGAAGGGGCAGCACGCCCCACATTTGGAGTGCGCTGGCCTGACAGCGCTTTTGCTCCGCTCAACGATACGGCCGCGCCCTTGCGAGAGTTTTTGTTCGGCCCGTTGTGCACACGAGCCATGAACCCTCGTCATCGCGAGGGAGCCTGAGCGACCGCGGCGATCCAGTTGCGTTTCGCTGTTGCTTCACCGCCCTGCAAGGGCAGCACACGTTAGCCTCGGGCAACGCCCCAGGAAAACCGGACCACGAAGACCAGAGCCCTGAAGGGGCGAACCATGGTCGGGTGCTGAAATATTGGTGCGATTCAATGCGCGTTGGCGGTCGTGTCGGCTTGCCGCGCGAGCTGGAATTGGGCGCCCCTTCAGGGCTTTCGGATCGACGCGCTGCTTACCTGGGGCGTTGCCCCAGGCTAACGTGTGCTGCCCCGTTGGGGCGAAGAGCACAGCGTGGCGAGCTGTTCATAAAATCAGCAATTTACGTCATGGGTTCATGAAGAGGCTGCTCGACGAGCTTCACCCCAGCACCCGCAGGCCGCGGACATCGGCAAAATCGCGGTCGTGGGTCACCAACGCATCGGCATTGATCGCCAAGGCGCTGGCAAGCTGTATCGCATCCGGGAGCTTAAGGCCGTATTGACCGCGCAGCCGCGCCGCACTCTCGGCGATGTCGCTGTTTAAATCGACCACTCGCCACGTCTCCAGCACTGCCCGGTAGCGCATTGCGAGCGCTTCCTCGCCGGCTTTGAGCGGGCCGGCCAGCACTTCGGCGATGGTGATCGTGGTCACCGCCAGCTGCAATTCACCTGCCGCGTGCCGCTGGAACATCGATGCGTAACGCTCAGCGAAGCGCTCGTGCGCTTCCAGCGTGTAGATGATCGGTGCGCTGTCTACCAGCAGCAGGGCCCCCGCCGGCAATGCGGCGGCGTTCAGCTCTTCCATTCGTCGCGCATGTCATCGATGGTCTTGCGACTATCCAACCCCCAGAGCTTGCGACCGCTGCCCGCCAGTGCCAGCAGCGATGCCGGCTTGCCCGCTGTGATCGCTGCCGCCGGCACCACTGCGGCAATCTCGCGACCATGCCGCGTGATCATGGTGGTCTGACCCGCAGCCGCTGCCGCGAGAATGGCGGGAAGCTGCTGGCGTGCTTCTTCAGCGCCTTTTGATACGAGTTTGCTGGAAGGCTTCATCGACCGAACTGTACGGACTGTACGGTATGTTGTCAATACGAGGTCGGCTGCTTAACCGTGGGCACTAAGCGACCGCGGCGATCCAGCGCTGCTCCGCTCTTCACGACGAAGATCCCTGGATTGCCACGGCATGCGCCCGGAGTCCTACGCAACCTACAACTAGTCGCCGAGCATGCCTCGCAATTACTAATCAATGAGTTAGGTCATGGGTCAGACGGGTGCGATTCAAGCTGATGCAGAAGCGGCTCAACGCGCAGGGAACTGCCTCGGGGTCGGGGTCGGAATCGATGCTTGCCCGGCGTATCCGACTGCCGCCTCGTGAACCTTGTAGCCACATCGCCGTCACGGACACCATCTGGCTACACTATGAATTGCTTGATCCAGCAAAATTTCCATGTCTCTGGAAAGTCCCGATTCTGGTCCTACCCATTTGTCGGCACCAGCAAGCCTCTTGCGGAAACGACTGCGCGTGGCCACCCGAGCGCTGAGTTCGCTCCTCCTGTGTGCGGTGGCCATCCTGGCTGCGGTGGTGCTCTTTCGGCAGGGCCTGTTGCCGTTGATCGACGCTGTGTTCCAGCCCGGGGCCGAATGGCTCAGTGCATTCAGGCGCGCCGGCATCTTGCTGGCGGCCGTGACAGCTTACTGGGCCTATGTGCGCTGGTATGAAAAACGTGCAGCGACCGAGTTGCGACTGCAACCGCTGCGTCTGGCGCTCGGTGGCGCAAGCGGAGTCGCCCTGGTGGGGCTGCCGATCGCCGGATTGTTTGCGGTCGGCGCCTATGAATTGTTGCAATTCCGTGGCTTCTCGCCCGCGCTGTGGGGCGTGGCTGGTGTCATCGGCATCGCGGCTGTCCTGGAAGAACTGGTCTACCGCTGCCTGCTGTTCCGGATCCTGGAGCGGGCCTGGGGAACAGGCGTGGCGCTGGCAATCCAGGCTGTCGTGTTCGCCCTGTTGCACCTTGCCAATCTCGAGCAAGGCAGCGCTGGCGACGTGATGGCGATGCTGGTCTCGGTGACCCTGCTGGGTCTGCTCTGGGCTGGGTTGTTCATCCTCTCGCGCAACCTGTGGGTGGTAGCCGCCAATCACGCTACATGGAACTTCACCATCCTGCTCAGCGGCGTGCCGCTTTCCGGCATCGAGGACTGGCGAGGGATGGCGCCGTTCGAAAGCCGCCTTGCCGGACCTGATTGGTTAACCGGCGGGATGTTCGGTCCGGAAAGTTCGCTGCTGGTGATGGTGTTGCTTTGCGTCGCGGTCGTGCTGTTGCTGCGGGTGGCGCAGCGGCGCGGCGCCTTCTTGTCGCCCGCTGCCTCGCAGTGGGGGCTAGCCAGGAACCCATAAGCCAGAAGCCAGAACCTTCCGGCGCGGGTCACAACGGCCGACTTCCTTCATGCTTCTTTTCCCCCGCCGTGATCGGCAAGCGGATGCGGTTTTCCGGGGGCGGTAGCGGACAGGTGGAGTATTCGGTGAAGGCGCAGGGCGGGTTGTAGAGCTTGTTGAAGTCGATCACGATGCGGCCATCTTCGGCCGGTTTGGCGTACATGAATCGGCCGGAGCCGTAGGTTTCCTTGCCGCTGGTGCCGTCGAAGACAATGAAGAACATGTCCTCGGTGCCGCCTTCGGTGAGGGCTTCGAGCGCCCAGCTCTCGCCGTCGTGTTCGAATACGGCCCGGCCCGGGTTGTCGCGTAGTTCCTCGACACCGTGGACGGTGGCGATGGGGATCTGGCGGACTGGATCGTGCGCTTCCCAGCGCGCTTCGAAGCGCCATGCTGGATCGATGTCGTAGTAGTCGATGCCGGTAAATCCGGTCCGGGTGGGCGCTTCGGCGTCCTTCACGCGCAGACCAAAGCGCGGGCCGCGCTGGACCACGTAGAACTGCACGCCACCGAATTCGACAAAGGTCGGGCTGCCGCTGCTGTCGGGGCTGAGTTCGGCGCCGAGCGCTTCCATGCCGCCGATGCTGATCCCGCTTTGGCTGGTCTTGAAGTAGAAACGATCACCTTCCCAGCTCAGCATGCCCAGCTCTTTCGGTCCGCGGCCCAGGTTGACGTCCACATCTTCGCCGTTGCCGATCGTGCTCATGCCGGGTCGTAGCCAATGCAGGCCGACCAGGCTCAGCCAGCCGGTGGGCGCGGTCAGTCGCTCCACCCGCTCGCTGCGCCATTGCTCGATGTCGGTCCGGTGCTCATCGACGGTCGGGGTCGCGGCGAAGCTTCCCAGCAGAACCAGACTGGCCAGATCGATCATGGTGCTCTCGTGCGTTTGGGGAGGGCCGAGCATGGCGAAGCTGGGGGGTGCTTTGCAAGCCTGTCGGGGGTGTTGGGGTGCGGTGACAACTGCTGACGGTCGCGCTATTGCAGGAAGTTGGGAGTCGGGAGTTGGGAGTCGGGAGTAGGAGCAAGAGCCCAGGCGCTTCGCCTGGTTTGGGTGCCCGAGTGCAACTCGGGGTTCCGATTTGCTCGGCGCTTCACCTGGCTTCGTTGCCCGAGTGCAACTCGGGGTTCCGGGTTGGCTCGGCGCTTCACCTGGCTTCGTTGCCCGAGTGCAACGCGGGGTTCCGGATTGGCTCGGCGCTTCACCTGGCTTTGTTGCCCGATAGTGCAACTCGGGGTTCCGGGTGGGCTTGGCGCTTCGGCTGGTTTCGTTGCCCGAGTGCAACTCGGGGTTCCGGGTGGCGCTTCGGCTGGCTTGGGTGCCCGAGTACAACTCGGGGTTCCAGGTGGGCTCGACGCTTCGCCTGGGCTCGTTGCCTGAGTGCAACTCGGGGTTCCCGGCACGCCGCTTCTCACTGGAACTGGAACTGGCCACTGGAACTCGCGACTCCCGACTCCCGACTCCCAACTCCCGACTAACGCTCTACTCGAATCCATCAACAAAAACTTCATCGCCCTGCACCGTAACCACGCGATCGGCCGACAGGCTATGGAAAGCGCCGCTGTCATGGATCACCTGGGCGTTCAAGGTGCGTGGTCCGCTGCCGGTCGCCGGCCAGTCGGCGGTCCAGGGTGCTGCTACCGCACTGGCCACGATCTGGCCGTCGATCAGGTAGTCGACTCGCTGGATCTGCGGCAGATCGGTGGCGATGGCCAGCGCCAGGCTTTGTCCGGCGAGGATCGAGGTGCCGGCGCTGGGCGCGGTGATCTGTAACTGGGCGGCGGTTCCCAGCCCGGGCTCGTTGGCGTCGATCTGCAACAGGAAGGCGATCAGCTGGTCGCGCTGGCCGACGCTGAGTGCGGCCGTGGCGCCGTGTGCACCGTTCGGATTGCGCGCGAGCAATACCTCCTCCAGCGTCGCCGCCGAGCCATCG
>JBGTIE010000674.1:0-11231 GCA_041745855.1 Lysobacterales bacterium
CCGCAGAATGCCGAGCTGCCCTTTCCGCTGGTCTTCACCGGGCCGCGCGAAAGTGCGCGCTATTTCGAGCAGATCGACGCCTTCCTGAAGCTCGCGCTAGGGCAGGGAGCGGCCGAACGCTACCAGATCATCATCGACAATCCGGCCGCGGTTGCCCAGGTCATGCGGCGCGGTGTGGACAAGGTGCGCGGCCACCGAATCAATCACAAGGATGCGTTCTTCTTCAACTGGACGCTGCATATGCCGCTGGAGTTCCAGCGCCCCTTCCCGCCGACCCACGAGCAGATGCGCAACCTGCGCATCGAACGCTCACGGCCGCAGCACGAACTGGCCGCCGACCTGCGCCGCGCCTTTTCCGGCATCGTCGCCGGCAACGTCAAGGAAGAGGGGATTCGGGCGATCGAAGCGCATGGACCCTATGAGCTGACCGGCGAGCCAGACATCATGCGCGCCCTCGACGGCCTGCTGCAGGACTTCGTCGCCCAGCACCGCATGAAGATCCCCAGCGCCAAGGCCTACACACCCTGCTATCGGATCGTCGCCTGACGAATGCCCAGAACTGGGCCCGCTCTGGACTCTAGCTGGGTGCTGGGCATATCTTCACTGGCCACTGGAACTGGCCACTGGAACTAACCACTGGAACTGACCATTGAACTCCGCTTGATCCAGATCAATCCGCTCCCAAGGGCGCTTTGACGCCGGTCAAGTTGAGCGCATCCATGCACTGCCAGGCTGTCTCCACAATCTTTCAACCTCGTGGAGTCAGTCATGCAGAAGTTTCTTGCAATCGCCCTGGTCGCCGCCCTGACACAACCCGCCTTCGCTGGCGATTGGACGGTCAAGCTCGGCGCGCATGCGGTCAACCCGAAGAGTGGCAACGGTACCCTCGCCGGTACCCTGCCGATCGACATCGATACCACCATCCGGCCGTCGATCATTATCGAGTATCTGTTCACGCCGAACTGGGGCATCGAGGTGCTCGCGGCGGTCCCGTTCAAGCATGAGATCAGCACCGGCGGCACCAGGATCGGTGAGATTACCCATCTTCCGCCGACCTTCAGCCTGCAGTATCACTTCAACCCGGGGGGGCAGATCTCGCCGTACCTGGGCGCTGGCTTCAATTACACCTTCATCTACGACGAGAAGGCTCGCGGCCCGATCGCCGATTCACGCCTGAGACTGGACGATTCCTTCGGTCTGGCGGCCCATGCCGGCATCGATTTCCGTATGAATGACAAGTGGTCACTCGGTGTGGACGTGCGCTGGATCGATATCGACAGTGACGTCAAGCTCGACGGCGCCGACATAGGCACAGCGAATGTCGACCCGCTGGCCTACGGCCTCTACGCCATGTATCGGTTCTGACAGACATCGTCATCGCTAGCCCCCAGCCCCGTCCGGCGCGCTCGCCGGGCGGGGTCTTTTTTTAGGGCCCAGGGCTCAGGGCCCAGGGCTCAGGGCCCAGGGCTCAGGGCCCAGGGCTCAGGGCCCAGGGCTCAGGGCCCAGGGCTCAGGGCCCAGGGCTCAGGGCCCAGGGCTCAGGGCCCAGGAGAGCAGGGCCCAGGAGAGCAGGGCCCAGGCTCAGGGCCCAGGAGAGCAGGGCCCAGGAGAGCAGGGCCCAGGAGAGCAGGGCCCAGGGCCCAGGAGAGCAGGGTTCGGGTTGGAGGGATGGTCAGGCCGACGGAGCGACTACCGGAATCGGTCGTCTGCCGTGGCGTCGGTAGATCGAGAAGTCACTGTCTAGCGTCAGGACCCGGGAACCATCGTGAATCTCGGACAAGCGCACCAGACAGGCATCAGCTAGCGAGGCGGGCACATTGGAGTAGCGCTCAAGCAGGGACCTGACCGAGCTCAGTTCGTCGATGAGTTGCATGGCCACTCGGACCACGCCTAGTTCGATGGCCAGCAAGGCGCGGGCTGGATCGAAGCCGGTCCTCGCCAGCAGGAAGCAGGTTTCAGCGACCACAGCCTCACAGGTCAGAAACGGACCCGGGTACCGCGAAAACTGCAGTTTCGCCCACTCATGATGACGGTCGTTACGGCACATCAGGGCAACCCATGGCCCCGTATCGAGCAACAGGGTCGGTTTCATCACTGTCCGAAGTCACGCAGGTGTTCAGGATTGGTGGAAAGGTCGTCCGGGCCGCCATCAAAGCAGCCGACAAGATCGGCCAGTTTGTCCAGGGCGGAAACCTCGCCAGCCTGTGTCTTCGCGCTGTATGCCAAGAGCGCGCGGCGAGCGATCTCGGACTTGCTGATGCCCTCTCGACTGGCGGCCGCCTCCAGCGCCTGCTCAAGCTGGACTGAGAGCTTCACCGTCAATATGCCCATGGTTGGTACTCGTAATATTCAATGACATACGATATTACCACGCCAGACCAGTCACAATAGAGCGCTCAACATTCCTGCCCGACCGTGGTGATCCATCGTGACCGAGAGCGACACTCCCAGCGCTGTACTGAACCCGTCCATCAGCTTCGCCGATCTGGGCTTGCCCGATACCTTGCTTGCCGCCTTGCGCGCGGTGGGCTACGAGTCCCCGTCGCCGATCCAGGCCTCAACGATCCCGCCCTTGCTGGCCGGGCGAGATGTGGTCGGGCAGGCACAGACCGGGACCGGCAAGACGGCCGCCTTCGCATTGCCGATCCTGGCCCGGATAGACCCTACCCAGCGGCTGCCGCAGGCGTTGGTACTGGCACCGACGCGCGAACTGGCGATCCAGGTCGCCGAGGCCTTCCAGCGCTACGCCCATGGCATGCGCGACTTTCATGTGCTACCGATCTACGGCGGTCAGGGCTACGGTCCGCAGTTGTCCGCGCACAAGCGCGGTGTGCAGGTCGTGGTCGGCACGCCGGGTCGGATCATCGACCATCTCGATCGCGGCAGCCTGGATCTGTCCGCGCTGCGCTGCCTGGTGCTGGACGAGGCCGACGAGATGCTGCGGATGGGCTTCATCGACGATGTCGAGCGAATCGTCCAGAGCACCCCGCCCGAACGTCAGGTGGCACTGTTCTCGGCCACGATGCCGACCCCGATCCGGCGCATCGCCCAGCGTCATCTGAAGGATCCGGTCGAGCTCAGTACGATGGCGAAGACCACCTCGACGCCGAACATACGGCAGCGCGCGTGGCTGGTTGGCGGCCTGCAGAAGCTCGACGCGCTGACCCGGCTGCTCGAGACCGAGAGCTTCGACGGCATGATCGTCTTCACCCGCACCAAGATCTCGACCGAGGAGTTGGCGGAGAAACTGACCGCGCGCGGCTTTGCCGCAACCGCACTGAACGGCGACATCCAGCAGGCCCAGCGCGAGCGCACCGTCAACCGCTTCAAGGCCGGTGATCTGGACATCCTGGTCGCTACCGACGTGGCCGCGCGCGGTCTGGATGTCGACCGCGTCAGCCATGTCGTCAATTACGACATCCCGACCGATCCGGAATCCTATGTGCACCGGATCGGCCGTACCGGGCGGGCTGGCCGCAGTGGCGAGGCGATCCTGTTCGTCACCGCGCGCGAGCGCCATCTGTTGCGTGCGATCGAACGCGCCACCCGCAAGCCGATCGAGCCGATGAATCCGCCCAGTGCCACGGCCGTCAATGACCAGCGTATCGCACGCTTCTATACCCAGATCGGCGAGACGATCGAGAACGGTGAGCTGGAACCTTTCCAGTCTTTGCTCGCGCGCTATGTGCACGACAATGAGGTCAGCGCATTGGACGTGGCTGCGGCTCTGGCCAAGATGGGGCAGGGCGACCGGCCCCTGCTGCTGCCCGCCGATCCGGAGCCTTATGTCGCCCCCCAGCGTCGGTCCGCATCGGACTCTGCTCGTACATCGTCCCACTCGACTATCCGAGCACCGAGGGCGGACACCCCGCGGCCCGCCAGAACAGTCTCGGACGGACCGCCACTCAAGGAGTTCATCGGATCGCCACGCAAGGAGTTCACCGGGCCGCCACGCAAGGAGTTCACCGGACCACCGCACAAGGAATTCACCGGGCCGGCGCGCAAGGAATTCACCGGGCCGGCGCGTCCGGAAGCCGCGCGTACCGATGGCGAATCGCCTTACCGTGTCCACGCCGAACGACCCAAGCAGACCGAGGAATTCGCGGTCTACCGGATCGAGGTCGGTCGGCGCCACGGCGTCCAGGCCAACAACATCGTCGGCGCGCTGGCCAACGAGGCCGGCCTGGACCGCCGTCAGATCGGCCGGATCCGGATCGAGGAAGGCTACAGCCAGGTCGAGCTGCCGCCGCGGCTACCGGGCGCGACGCTCGACCATCTGGCCCGGATCTGGGTCTCGGGTCGCCAGTTGCGCATCCGTCCGGATCGCGACATGGCACCTGCCGCTGCCCGCAAGCCCGACGGCGGACCTCCAAAGGCAGGCTACGCCGCCCGACCGACCAAGAGCGGTTATCCCAAGTCGCGCAAGCCGTTCAAGGAACGATGAGGCGAGTGATCTGGTCGGAGGCGAGATTCGATGCAACTCCCGTCCAACCTGCTTGCGCCCAGCCTGTTCACCCTGGCCCTGTTGACCTCCTGTGCGCCAGTAGAGCCGCAACCAGTCAATCTGGTGCTGGTGCCGCCGGCCGCCCTGGACGACGAAATCGATGCCGAACTCGCGATCGAGGGGCTGAGCGCGCTTCTGGTCGCCCGTCTGCGTGCCATGCCGGAGGTCTCGGTTCAGATCAACCTGGCCGGCTGCGGGCGCGCGGCGACGGCAACCCACGAGCTCCGTATCGTTCGGGAATTGACCACGAGCAGCTCGATCACCACCTTGCTGCTGCGCGCCTGTGGGCAGTCCGGGACGGAAGTCGAACACTTGGTGCAGCCACGCCAGCAGCGTCGTGACTGGAGCGCCGAGGCAGCCTGGTGGGTGGGCGCCCGACTGGATGCGCCACCCGCGCAACCAGTTCACACCGGTGCTGTCGACGAGGCGCAGATGCAGCGATTCCTGATTGCTCTGGCGCGCCTGAAACGGCGCACCGCCGAGGACGTAGGCAGCGCGGCCGCTGAGCTGAGTGAACTGAGCCGTAGCAGCCCGCAGTTCGCCCAGGCACATGCCTATCGAGCCGCGGCGCAGATGCTCGCCTTCGAGTACGGGCTGGTCGAACTGGAGCAGGCACTACAGGAGGCCGATGCGGCGATCATCGACGCGCTGAGGCTGGCGCCGGATCTGGGCATGGCGCATGCGGCTCGCGGCTTGTACTTCATGAACCAGGAACGATATGCGGAAGCGGCGCCACAACTGGCGCGGGCGGCGGCGCTGGACCCGGGTGACGCGACCATACTGCTGTGGATGGGCAACGCGCTGCTTTATCACGGTCGGCCGCGCGACGCTGTGCCCTGGCTGGAGCGGGCACATGCGCTCGATCCGACCCTGATCTCGGTACAGATCAGTCTCGGTGAGGCGGCCTGTCTGGGCGGGATGGAGGACATCTGTAGCCGCTTCCTGCGCAACCCCGGCAGCGGTCCGATGGCCCGGTTCATGGCCGGTCTGCTGCTCGCCCATCAGGGCCAGTTCGAGGCGGCCCAGGCACGAATTGCTGACGTGGCTGCGGGAGTCAACGCCGAGTGGGTCAGTAGTCTCCGGGCTGATCTGTGCCCGTTTCTGGGCGCGGCCGACTGCCAGCCACGGTGGATTCGCCCGGCCGGTAATGCCGAGCCGCTACTGACCGCTCCGGGGCTGGACTTCTGGCGTATCGATCTGGGTTTGTCCGGCTGGGTGAAGGCCGCGCGGACCGACGATGACGCGCGCGATCGACTGACGGTCGAGCTCGCGCGGCTGCGCAGTGGCGGACTGAGCTTGCCGGTGCTGGATCTGATCGAGAGCTGCCTGCAAGGCGCACCGGTGGCGCGCGAACTGCAGACCGACTGGGCGCCCTTGCTGCAGGCCTGGGGCTGTCCGGAGATCACCGTGAACGGCGGCTGACAATCGGCTCACGCGCGTCCCAGCCGCAGCCTCAATTCGATCCGGGTGCCGGGCTGAAGCGCGCTGATCTGCAGTTCAGCGCTAATCCCGGCGGCCCGTTGGCGCATGCCCGGCAATCCTCGGCCGGGCGGGGCGTTGGCCGGCAGTCCCACCCCATCGTCGCTGATCGACAGCTTTAGCCAGCCATCAGCCCAGTCCGCGCAGATCGCCAGTCGATGACAGCGAGCGTGCTTGATGGCATTGGTGATCGATTCCTGCACGATGCGCAGCACCTGCAGCACCACTTCGGGCGGACAGGGCGCCAGATCCGGCAGATGGGCGGTCTGCCAATGGACCTCCAGCGGCAGTCCCTTCAGGCTGGGTTGCAGCCGCTGGCGCAGCATGCCCAGGGCGACACTCAGATCGGCGCAGGCATCATCCAGTGAATCGATCATCAGGCGCAGATCATCCAGACTGCGGCGCAATTGCGGCTTCAGCAACCCGACATCGAGCTTGCCCGCTTCGACCTGGCCGATCAGCGCTACCAGTTGCCCACCCACGCCGTCGTGCATGTCGCGCATGATGCGCTGACGCTCCTCGGCCAGCGCTTGCGCCTGCTCGGCTTGCTGCCGCAGCGTGAATTCGCGCTGCAACTGCCGACTGCGCTGATCAAGTGCCTCGCTCAGCCGTTCCTGCGAGCGCTCGGCGGTCGCCAGTGCGGCGAGCATGTGTCTGAGCTGGCTGACCAGCAGCACGCCAAGCACGTAGAGGATGCCCCAATGCAGCACGTAGGGGCTCAGTGGCGGGCTCAGGATCCCGAACACGCGCAGGCTGTCGGTAATCCCGAGCCACAAACACAGCATGGCGGCGCAGGCCATCCACCGGGCGAGGGCGTTGTCGCGCCGGTGCCACCAGAAGTTGGCCAGCATCAGCAATTGCGCCAGCAGACTGATTCGGAAGACGACGTCTCCCACTAATGCAGGGTTCCCGCCGGACGTGTCGAATACGGCCAGCAGCAACCCTGCCAGACCGACCAGAGCGACCTGATCGAGCCGACGATTCCCCTCATCGGTCCGGCCTGCAACGCGCAAGGAGTAGCGCGAGATGGACCAGAGCGCGATCGCCAGGCCGCCATGGGCGAGCAGATGCCACAGCAGTGTCGGCGCCGGCCGCAGCGGCCATGCCATGTTCCAGACATAGATCTGGCTGCTCAGCACGGCCAGCACGAACCAGCGGTAGCTGCTGTCGCCGGGTCGGGACCAGGCGATCGGTAGCGCCATCAGCACAATGGCCAGGGCTACCACGATGGACAACTGCGCGCCCTCGGCGCCTATGCGTATGCTCCGCCGGTGAACCGACTGCAGCAACTCGTTCGGGCCGACCAGCAGGGCGCCAACGAAACTGCGGTCAAACAAGCCGCTGCCGCTGCGCAGTTGCAGCAGGATCTCATTCGAACCGTTGAGCAGCGTGCTGGAATGGAGCGGCTGCAAGAGCGGAATGGTGGTCGAATCGAAATGTGGATTGGGGTCGAACTGGCGTACCTGGACGCCATTGATCCAGATCCGCACGTCCCTTCCCACACCGCTGAGCAACAGTGCACGGTCCTGCAGGTCCTGGCCGGCCAGATCGTGCTCCGCTTTGAGCAACATACAGCCGACACCGCGGATGAACATCGGCAGTTGCTGCGCCCGGGCTTGCGGCTGCAGACCACATTCACTGAGTCTGACTTCCGCAATGCGCCACTGCTGCAGATCCGGAACCATCCGCAACAGGAGCAGCGATACGAGGATCAGCCCCGGCAGCCACCACCATGCGGCTCGCAGCGTGGTCCGCACCGCGCGTCGCAGGGCCAAGGCTGTCGATCCCTCCAACCAACTGTCGAACGCCCTCAAGGCCGTCCCACCAGCCCCAGCTGCTGCGCCTCATAGACCGCTTCGGCGCGCGAATGCACCTGCAGTTTGCGGTACAACTCCTTGGCGTAGGAGGTGATCGTGTTGTATCGCAGCCCCATCAGTTGACCCACCTCGTCATAGGACAGACCCTTGGCGATAAGCTTGAGCAAATCCAGTTCACGCTGGTTCAAACCGACGTTCGCTTCCAGCTGGCGCTGCGCATCTGGCGGCGGCAGTTGCAGTCGACGCATCAGGTGGACCGCGATGCTCGGGCTCAGCGGAGCGCCACCGGCGAGCAGCTGATCGATCGCTGCCACGACATCGGCATCGCTGGCATCCTTGAGCAGATAGCCTCCCGCGCCGCGTTCGATCGCATGCAACACACTGCCTTCGTCACCGAGCACCGAGATCACCAACACGCCGATGTCCCGACCGCGCGTACGCAGTTCCTCCAGCAGACTCAGGCCGTTGCCGTCAGGCAGGCCCAGGTCCAGCAAGACCACATCGGGCAGATCGCCGGCGATGACCGCGCGGGCTTCAGCCAGACTGCCGGCATGGGCCAGCAGACGCAGACGCGGATGCGCCGTGATGATCCCGGCCAGGCGATCGCGCGTGCGCGGTTCGTCCTCAACCACCAGAACGCTGGCCATCGTCCCTCCCTGCGCCGCGGGTCTTCCGCTGCTTGCTGCAATGCTGCGACAAACGCTGCCTGCACGGCTACCCCGAAACTGGGGTCGCGAAATCTCTGGTGCGCAGGTGTGACATGGCCGCACGACTTCCCCTTGGGTTCATGAAACCATCACTACCCTGAACGAGTTGAGGGATTCCCGCCGGGGGAGTGGACAAAAGAGGCTTTCAGTTCATGTTCCCCCATGCATGCTTGGGCCCAACAGACGACGGTCGTCTGGTGAGGAGATCTGCGATGTACCGAAACTTCATGGTCACCTTGAGCGCGGTCCTTTTGCTTGCGGCGGCTCAGACGCAGGCGCAAGATCGGGGTCAGCGGGGGAGCTATCCGGGCCAGTCCAACTTGCGTGAGCAGGTTCGCGGCGTGCCTGCCACCAACAACAGCGCACGACCGGCACATGATCAGCAGGGTCGGGCCCACGGTGATCATTCGTCGCAGCAGTCTGGTTACCGCGGTCAGGCGCAGCACGACGGCCAGCGTCACGGCCAGCACCAGCAGCACCAGCAGCACCAGCAGCACCAGCAGCACCAGCAGCACGGCCAGCGTAGGCATTCCGGTTATGCTCAGCACGACAGCAATCAGTACAACTATGATCGCAGCTACGATCGACATGACCGGCACGACTATCGCCATGATCGTGGCGACTATCGGCGTGACTACGGCGACTACCGGCATGATCGTCGGCACGAACGTCAAGACTGGCGTCAAGACCGCCGCCACTGGCGCCATGACCGCCGCGAATGGCGGCGTCACTGGTCACATGGCTGGTCCGGCTCACGCTATCGCGCGCCTAGCCGCTACTACCATCCGCGCGGCTATTCGCTGAGCAGCTGGAGCATCGGTTACCGCCTGCCCAGCGCGTACTATGCACCTTCCTATTACGTTGACTATCGACCCTACTCGCTGGCGGCGCCACCGTATGGCTGCCAATGGGTGCGGATCGCTGGCGACCTGTTGCTGATCGATCTGGCCACCGGCGAAGTGATGGACGTGCTTGACGGCTTCTACTACTGAGGCGATAGAGGGACTGGGCCCAGGGCATAGCTGGATAAGGCACAGTAAGCCCCAGCCCCTGGCATTGCGCTCTGTGAAAGCGAATCTACCCGGCTCGTCGGCAAGCGCTGACGGGCCGGTTCTACTTGAAGTCCAGCCGCACGATTGCGCGCTCACCCCAATCGAGTAGCTCCTGCAGCAACTGACGCCGCCCCGTATCGGCTTCGGATTGCAGCAACTCGCTGACTTCCTTCTGCCAGACTTGCCAGCCTGGCCTGCGTCCATGACCATACTCGAAACGCCGCAGCAACAACTCCCGCCAGCTGGGATCGGCCGGATCCGCATCGGCATGCAACCAGCGCCGAGCCAGTTCGGTCAGGCGGGGATCTTCCAGCACTGGCAAGCCCGCGTGCGGCTGCGCTCGCAGCCCACTCAGGCGGGCCCGGTCCGATGCCGACACGAAGCCCTGATAGAGAGCGAGTTCTGGATCAACGGGCGCCTCGTCCGGGGCGTCGGGGCGCTGCACCAACGCTGCCAACATGCGCTGCAGCAGCTCCGGATGTTCGGCTAGCCAGCGGGCGTGAACGCGGCAGCGCTCCGGATCCAGTCCGATCCGGTCAGCGTTGGCGCTGGACAGCACCGAAGTTGGCGCGAGCATCGGGCAGCGGCCGACATGGACGAACTTCAGCCCCGGCCGCTCAAGGTTCAGTTCGGTCTCGACTGGCATTTCGTCGCGGCGACGAAGGAGCGCCTGGGCGAGGTCCTCGATATTGCAGTCCAGCCATTGCCGCGGGTCCTGCATCAAGTCAAACACGGCAATCTTGTTGCGCTGCTCCGGGTGCGGGCCAATCGGCAGCACCATCCGCAGACAGCCGACCTCTGCGCGGTAACGACCGGAAACATGCAGCACCGGTTTGCCGGTTTCCATTAGTCCGCGTACCACCGATTTGTCGGCCATGCTGCGCGCCCAGGCATACAGCTTCGGTTGTTTGTCGCAGATCAGCCGGGCCAGGCCAATGGTCGATTCCACATCACTCAGCGCGTCATGCGCATTGCGCAAGGGCAGGGCATTGGCCTGTGCCAGATGTTCCAGCCGGAAGCTCGGCAAGCCGTCGTCGCGTTGCGGCCAGGCGATTCCCTCCGGACGCAGCGCAAAGCACAGCCGCGCCACATCGAGCAGGTCGAAGCGCTGATTACCATGCTGCCACTCGCGCGCATAGGGGTCGATCAGCTGGCGCCAGAACAGATGGCGGACAAATTCGTCATCGAAGCGGATGCAGTTGTAGCCAGCGCTGGTGGTCAGTGGCTGCCCCAACTCGGCGTCCAGCAGGGCAGCCAATTCGCGCTCGTCGATGCCGTCGCTGCAACGTTGCGGACTCAGGCCGGTAATCAGGCACGCTTGCGCATCGGGCAGGTAGTACCAGGGCGCGCGCACATTGACGCGGATCGGCTCGGCGAGCGGCTGCAAGGCTTCATCGGTACGCCACAGGGCGAGCTGGGCGATCCGATCCGATGGCGGGTGGGCGCCATAGGTTTCCAGGTCGTACCAGAGCAGGCTGCGCTGACTCATGCCAGCCAGGCCGGAGGCCGGGCACTAAGGGTCCGCGCAACAATAACTTCCTGCATTCGGCCGCCCCTGGACCACGCCAGCGGCGTTGCGCTTCTTGGCAAGGGGGACAGGCCATTCCCTGCGAAGCGCGCCTTGCTGGCGAGGCCCAGGGACGCCCTCGGTGCAACGGAAGTTATTGTTGCG
>JBGTIE010000675.1:0-7625 GCA_041745855.1 Lysobacterales bacterium
GCCGCTGCGCGCGGTCGGCATCGGCGCTTTGACAAACCAGCCGCCGACCGCCGGATCGTGGACCCAGGTGTGCGCAACGAATATCGGCGGCCGTCCCGTGCTGGCGCCGTCAATCTCACCCCCTATTACGTAGAGCTTGCCATCGACGGCCGCGGCCATGATGTGATGGATCGGCTGGGGCAGCCTCGGGCCGAGCGACCAGCGGCTCGCGACGGGGTCATAGACCTGGACCAGGTTGGAAGGCAGCCGCCCGGGCGGATAGCCGCCGAGCACCCACACCTTGCCGTCCAGTTCCGCCACCGCATGTTCGGAACGAGCCAGCGGCATCGCGTGACCCATGCTCCATCCGTCGACCACCGGAAAGGCATCGACCGGGGGACCGGCGCTCACCAACTCGTTCCAGGTCTCCACCAGTTCGTTCTCCTGGACAGTGGTGGCCGTTCGGGGCGGTGGCGGCCCGCCCGTGGGTGCTTGCTGTGTCGCCGCGTTTGCCGGCTGCCCCTGCTGCGCATGCGCAATGGTCGCAACAGACAGCGCGAGTGCCGCAGCACTCGCCATCGCTCCAAGGCCCACTCTTGTAACCCTGTTCATCGCAATCTCCTCCCGAGGGATGCAACTGTGCGGATCAGTACTTCACCGCACACCCATAGGGCTGCGTGACCGTAACGCTGAGGGGCTGCCCCGCGGCCAGCTCCGCCAACGATTGCGGCACGTACTGCGTCGCCTTCGCGATATCGGCGGGGCTGGGGCTGGGAATGCTGTCGATTGCACCGGCATAGCGCAGCACACCGGCTGGATCGATGATGTACATCTGCGGCGTGGTCTTGGCCCCGTAGGTGCGGCCGGTGGTGCCGTCCGGGTCAAGCAGATAGGCGGTCTGCGCTGACTTTGCATTTCCGCGGATCCGCTCTGCGGCGGCGCCGTCAACATGGCCCTGCTTGCCCGGGGCCGACGAGTTGACGCTCAACCAGACGACTTCATCGGCGGTCGCGTCGCGCTGCTGCGCCTGCATGTTGTCGGAACCATAGTGCTTCTTGACGAACGGACACTCATGGTTGGTCCATTCGAGCACGACGGTCTTGCCGGCAAAGTCGCCCAGCGAACGTGTCTGGCCGGTTGAATCTACCAGCGTGAAGGGCGGCGCGGGGTCGCCGACTTTCGCGGTGGCGGCAGCGGCGATGGCCTCCATATCGACGCCGGGGCCGCAGCCCATGGCAAAGGCAATCGCCAAACCAGCGGTGAGCAATCGGGCTTTCATGGGTCGGTCTCCTTGTTGATGAAGTGCATCGTTGTCGTGCTGCGGGGCTCGACCTGGCATCGATCCCACGTCCACCGTAGCTCCGCGGTGCTTGCACTGATACACGTCAGGGACGAACAGGCGGAAACCAGGGACCAACGCCTCGCCGGCAGTTGCGGGGAGCTCGTCTGCCCTCTAGGCTGCGGACACAATGCGCAGAATCCCTTGGCTCATCGTGTTCGGCGTGGTCTGCTGGTGGGGGCTGAACGCCCTCATCCTGACCAACCACATGCTCGCCTTCCGTGCCTCGCGGGGCCAGCCTGCAATCCTGCAGGAAGTGCTGCGCCTGGAGCTGGTGAGCGCCGCCATCTGGGTGCCGTGCACGCTGTTGTTGCTGTGGTGGACCGCGCGCACGCCGCTCGAGCGCGAGCGCTGGTTGATGCCTTTGGCGTCGCTGCTGCTCGCTGTCCTGGTCGTCGCGGTGCTGCGTACCGGAGCCGTGCTCGCACTGGAACCCTGGATCGGATTGCACTCCTCGCCGCCCCGCACTGCTGCCCTGCTACTGAGCGGCATGCTCAGGAACATCCTGCCTGGTTGCCTGATTGTCGGGGTCGGGCATGCGCTGGTGTACGCCCAGAAATCACGGGTGCGCGAACGTCAGGCGCAGAAGTTGCAGGAACAACTCACTCAGGCGCGGCTGGACGCGTTGTCGGCGCAACTCAATCCGCACTTTTTGTTCAATACGCTGAACTCCATCGCCGAGATGGTTCACCACGACACGGATGCGGCCGACCGGATGCTGGTGCAGCTGGGCGGCTTGTTGCGCCACAGCCTCGAGTCCAGTCGACAGCAACACACCTCGCTGCACGACGAGTTGGGCGCGATCGATTGCTACATCGGCATCGAGCACGTGCGCCTGGGCGATCGGCTGCAGTTCCACCGAGACATCAGCCCGGATGTGCTGTACGCCCAGGTGCCGCGACTGATGCTGCAGCCGCTGGTGGAAAACGCGGTGGCGCATTCGGTGGCGCACCGCGATACGCCGAGCCGGGTCGAGGTACGCGCCTTGCGCGAAGGCGATCGGCTGATACTCGAAGTGCTTGACGACGGCGCCGGCAAGCCGCCCAAGCCCGGCTTTGGCGTGGGCCTGGCCAATACTCGGTCCCGCCTGGAATGCCTGTATGGCGATAACCAGGCCCTGGACATCGTGCTGTTGCCGGACGGCGGCACCCGGGTGCGCGTGTCCTTGCCGCTGCGGCTGGGGAAGGCGTAATGAGTGAGCTACCGCTGCGCGTGCTGGTGGTGGATGACGAACCGATGGCGCGCGCTCGGCTGCGACGCATGCTGGGCGCCGAGCACGGCGTGCACATCCTGGGCGAATGCAGCAACGGCGAGGAAGCGGCGGCTGCGCTGAGCAGCCTGAAGCCGGACGTGGTGTTCCTCGATATCCAGATGCCGGGCATGGACGGCTTCGGCACCCTCCATCACGCTTCGGATTCATGGCGCCCGCACGTCGTGTTCGTCACCGCGTACAGCGAACACGCCGTAGACGCCTTCGAGCACGGTGCGGTGGACTACCTGCTCAAGCCCTATTCGCGCGAGCGACTGCGGCTCTCACTGGAGCGGGCGCGTGCCGCGCGCCAGCGTGTTTCGACCGGCAGCAGCGAGAGCTTCCCGGAACGCCTGCCGGTGCCGGTGGCATATCGGTTGCGCATGGTGCCCGTGCAATCGATCGACTGCGTGGTCGCGCAGTTGAACTATGTCGAGCTGCACGTGGGGACCGAGCGCCTGAGCCTGCGCGAGACCATGGCCGCAATGGAATCCCAGCTCGACCCGCGCCACTTCGTGCGCATTCACCGTTCGCGCATCGTCCGCATCGCCGCAGTGGCGGACATTGAGGTGCTCGGCTCCGGGCAATACGTCTTTCGACTGGCGTCCGGTACGCGCCTGGGAAGCGGCCCGGCCTACCGCGATCGGGTACGGCAAGCGTTTCGGCTGCGTGTCTCGTAACCCTCGTCATCGCGAGGGAGCTTGCGACCGCGGCGATCCAGCGCTCTTACAGGCGGCGCGGTGTGAACCCTGAGTTCAAAGCTGAGGCCTCAACGCGCATGTCCCTGGCTTTTCGCTCTGGCCCAATTTGCCTCGTACTTACGTTGGTCCAGTGCATGAGATCGCGGCGGAGCGGTCCTCTGGATCCCGGTATGCGAAAGATTTCGAGCGACGAGGCGACAACGCGCTTGCGATTCATGCTGGCAATGTTCTGGATCGCAATCCTGACGATGGGTGTGCTGCCTTCGCTGGCGGAGAATGTCTCGCGGTACATCGAAACGCCCTCGGCGGCATTGCCTTTGCTGCTGACCGGTGCCGCTTTCTCTGCATTGGCCATTTGGGGCATTCCGCGAATCGTCGTCGATCACGCTGCAATCGATGCCAATGGATTGGTCCTGCGCCGAGGACCGCGAAGCTGGACCTTTCGTTATGCCGACATCTACTTGCTACGAGAGAGGCCACTATGGCCTTCCAATCTCCCGGCACAACACATCGGGAAACTTGGCGAGCTAAAGCACGGTCTGGGGCCGCGCATGATCAGCATCTCCGGGCGCGCGGCCGGCCGCAAGGTGACGCTTCGCTTCGTGCCAGCGCCCGCGTTCCAGATCGAGGCATTGGTCAATGAGGTACTACGCGGGCAGCGCGGTCATCATTCCCGGTGAGCTGAGACCGAAGCGTTGGCCGGCTTCAGGGCGGCGAGGTCGTCAGCCTCGCCGCCTTACTGACCGCCCTGGCACTTAGCGCGGCGAGGCAACGAATCCACGTATGGAGCCGTCAACGTCCAAGTACTCGCCGACCACGATGCCTGCATTGGTGATGCTCTGGGGGAAGGTCCTGATCGCGTTGGGGAAAACGACCTGGCTGTCTGCTGACACCGCGATGGCCTGGCACTGTGCGTCAGCAAGTTCGGTCACGAAGCCGACGGCCTCGCCGGTGGCGACGTCCTGGGTAAAGCCGGCAATGCTGCCTGAATCGTTAAGGCCACGTGCGCTGGTATTCAGCCCGTTGACCCTGAAGTACCGCACATCGCCTTGTTTGTTTCGCAGCCACCCGTAGCGTACGACGCTGCCCGCAGGCCCACCCGAATCGCACGGATCATCCTCGGCGAAGAATATGGCGCTGCCGACCACCTCATCCCTGCCGTTGATGCCCTGGGCAATCGTGGCCAGGCTGGGCACAATGTCTGTGAAAGTGCCACTGGCGGGATCATGGATGAAGCCGGCAAGGAAGGTCAGCGGTTCGACAGAATCACGAAGCCCGGTGACCAGCCCCTGGCTGTTGATCGCGCGCGCTGTGGTTTCCAAAACCGCGTCCGGGTGATCGAACACTGTTGCCGCGCCGTTCTTGTCCAGGATAAGTCCGCTTCGAATGCCGGTGCCGGGATCTCTGACCCCGCCGACGAAGTCGCCTCGATTGTTCAGGCCGAGCACCGCCGTGCTTTCGAAACCGGCAATTTCATCGAACAGCGTGAATTCGCCCTTTCTCACGTCATATGAAAACGGGAGCAATCCGGTTCCAGCCACCTGGCCGCGGTCATTGACCCCAAAGACTTGCGTGTAGCCCGATCCTGGAAGGTCTATCGACTGGTACTCGTAACTATCCTGCGCGTGGATTGCAACCGATTGGCAAAGCACGCCCAGAAGCAGCGTCAGTCTCAGCGAGTGATTCGGGTTTGGACATTTCATGATTTGTGCTCCTTGAATGGAAAATTGTAGGTGGCGTCTTGCGCGGTTGTTGATTTGATCTGCATCTCGATCGTCCCTTGTTTCGTTTGCTGGTTGGGTAGAAATACCGGCACCCACCACGCACCGCGTCAGCTCCCTTGGGCGCGACTGGACCAGCGCCTGACTGCAGATACCGACTTTCGCGGCGAGCATTACAGAATGCGAACCTCAAACTGCGCTATGCGGTCTCGAAACAGCCGGCCGAGGCGGACGCGGAGTGGAAGGCGGCGCAACTCGCGGCAAATCACGGACTGACGGTTGCAGAGCGGGCGGTCCGTGCTTTGCTGGTCGTCGGACTGGACGCCAGGCAAATCGCGCTTCGACGCAACACGCAGTGGGAAACCGTGCGTAGCCAGATCAAGGCGATCTACACCAAGCTGGGCGTGTCCGGGTCATGCCGGGTTGCTGGTGATGGCGCGCGGCATGGCTAGGGAATGAACTCGAAGTACTCGTCGAAGATGCGATCGGGGCGCGGAACCGATTCGACCGGCTGCAGCGTGAGCAAAGGTGGTCCGGACGCACGCAGCGGTGACAGCTCCAGCGCGTAGACCAGTCCGGAATTGTTGTAGCCGTCTCGATCACGTAGCGGCCAGCCCAACAACACGCGCTCAGCGGTGGGCATCGCCAGTCTACCCGGAGATTCATCCTCCAGCGCGAGATCGGGCACGGTCACTTCCGCCACGCGTGCGGCGCTGGCGAAGTCGTACCAGGCGACCCCTCCGTTGCTGCCGATGTTTTCGTCGGTCAGCAGCAGGCGCTGGCCGCGCAAGGCCAGGGAACCGGCAAAACGAAAGCCGACGCCGACGTTGATCACCCTTGGTGGCCCGAAGCTGCTGCCGTCGTGATCGAACAGCCACGCCTCGCTGACAAGGTCGATGCTGCCGGCCACCGGCACCCGCACCTGCGCGGCCAGCGCGTCGCCGTCGAGGGCCAGCGCCGAGGAGTCAGCCGCGCTAAAGCCATTGAAACCCGGTAGGGCCAGATCCTGCTCGATCTGCCAGATGCCGCCGGTCAACTCGAAGCTGCGCAGCATCGGGGTTGCCAGTGTCACATCGCCACTGACCCGGTTGATGTTGACGACCGCGCGCGTGCCCGACAGGACGACGTCACGATAACCATGGTTGAGGGGCGGCTCGGCGATGGGGGTCGCGCCGCCGCAAGCAGGGGCGGGCAGCGGGTAGCTGTCGAATCCGAAGCGGTTCGGATTCGGCGGGCTGCTTGTGAGGCTGCGTCGAACCCAGATTCCGTTGGCAGCAATGGCGAGCGCTCCGCCGAAGCCGAGGGCGTCGGCGCCGGACGGAGCCAACTCGCACAGCAGTGACCATTGCTCATCGATCTGGCGCCGAAACACTTCCACCCGACCGCGACCGGTGATGCCATCGACCTCGTCCAGGCAATGGCCGACCAAAGCCAGATCGCCATGAAGGGCCATCGCGCAGGGCCCGGCTCGAAAGGGCACGCTGCCGGTGATGCTCTGGCGCAATTGCCAACCGTCGGCTTGCGAATATTGCAAGAAATGGATCGCGCCGGCATCCAGCCCGCCCTCGTTATCGGCGCCGGGTGAGGCCAGCACGGCCCAGTCGCCATCCGCCGCCAGCTGCTCTCCGGTGCGGTCCGGGGTGTTGCCGGTGCCGTGCCAGATCACCGACGACGCCGGTCCAATGGCGTTGGATGCGGAAGCCAGATTCAGCGGATGGACCTGAATGTTGCCCTGGCGCGGAGACGAGGGCGAGGCATGGGCGAAGGCGCGGCCCACCAGCAGCAGATCGGCGCTGGGGGAGCGCACCGGATCCCCGGTGGCATCCGGAAGCTCGACCCGCCCTGCCCGCAGCGGATTGCCGTCTGGCGTGTCGAGGCGATAGGCAACGGCGAAGCTGGGGCCGAGCTCGAAGGGACTGAAAGACACCGCGGAGTAGGCGCGTAGCATCAGCCGATCGCCCTGTACCTCGGCATCGTCGAGGCCCAGGTCCAGCAAGCCACTGCCTTCCAGATGATCGGTGATACGGCGTGGATCTCCCCAGACGCCTTGCCCATCCCGGCTGTAGAGGTAGTAAGCGGTGCAGCAGACCCCATGGACGAACAATCGTCCGCCCTGTGCGCTCAGGCTGTAGCCAAAGCGCGTACCGAAGCCATCCGGCGTGGGCTCGATGATCTTCTGTACCTGGGTCCAGATTCCGCTTGCCAGCCGATAGACATAGACCGCACCCTGGCGCTCGGCATCAACCGCGTGGCGCTGGGCGCCAACGAGCAGATCCTCCCCGTCGAAATCCAGATCCTGGCCGAAGCGATTGTTGGGGCCGGCGTCCGCGGGCGTCAGGCGCGCTTCTTCGATCCAGTTGCCCGCGACTAGTCGAAAGACGTAGACCACGCCCTGATCGATATTTGCACCTTCATCGTGCGCCGAGGCACCGACAAAGATCCGGTCGGCGGACTGCGCCAGTCCGTAGCCGAAGCGGTCCAGCGGCTCGGCGTCGCTGTTGCGCAGCGTGGCGGTCAGCTCGAAGGGCGCGCCACTGTCGGCGCGCTCGTAAACATACACGGTACCGGTGTTCGGCACGGGCGCACGCGGGTCGATGGGTCGCGACAGCACCAGCCGGTCGCCCCGCAGCCTCGGC
>JBGTIE010000676.1:0-6258 GCA_041745855.1 Lysobacterales bacterium
GCCAGCGCCGCCTGCAGCGGACCCAGGCCCGCCTCTCGCCGCGCCACGATCGCCTCGGCGACGACGATCGCCGCGTCCAGCACCATGCCAACTGCAAAGGCCAGTCCGGCCAGCGAAATCGCGTTCAGCGATCGGCCGGTCAGCACCAGCACCAGCAGTGTGGCGGCGAGCGAGATCGGTATCGCCAGCGCGATCACCAGCGTGGCGCGCGCATCACGCAGGAAGCCCCACAATGCCAGCACCGCCAGCAGGACACCCAGCCCCAGATTGCCGGTCAGCAAATTGACCGCGCGCATGATGAACACCGACGGATCGAAGGACTGCGCCATGCCCAGGCCGTTGGCTTGCAGCGGGCCGGCATTGAGCTCGGCCGCAATTCGCTTGACCTCGGTCAGCGTCGCCAGCACGTTCGCGCCGCTCTGGCGGTCGACCCGGATGCCCATCGCCGGATTGTTGTTCTGATAGGCGAAGTTGGTCCGCTCGCCGCGGGCAACAATGACCTGCGCCACGTCACGCAGCCGAACCGGGCGACCGTCGCGCCAGTGGATCACCGTTTCGCCCAGTTCCTCCGGCGAGTAGCGGCCGACGAAACGCAGCGCGTACTGGCGCCGACCAAAGGCCAGCGAGCCGCCGGAGACGTCGTTGGCGCGACCGACCCGAGTGATCAGGTCGGTCACCGGCACCCCCAGCGCGGCGGCGCGCTCGGGGTCGATCAGGATCTGCAGTTCCTGCTGGCTGCTGGCCCCGCCGTTGGCATTGACCGCCACCGATGACACCCCCGGCACCGCCTCGAAGGCCGGCTTGACCAGTTCCTCGACCAGTTGCTGATAATCCTCGATGGTTCCCGGCGTGCCTGGCAGTTTCTGCACGAAGAACCAGGTCAGGGTCTGGTTCGCGCCGCCACCGCCAAAGCCGCCGCCCAGACTGACCACCGGCGGATTGGCGTCGGCCGGCAGCGGTGGCACCCGCTGCAGCCGACTGATGACTTCCAGCAAGGTAGCCTGCATGTCGGTGCCCAGCGCCAGCTCCATCCGGACCAAGGCCATCCCCTGATTGGCGGTGCCCTCGAGCTGCTCCAGCCCGGGCAGACCCTGCAGCACTTCTTCCTGCGGTTTGAGGATCTCGCTTTCGACCTCGTGCGGCGATGAGGCCCGCCAGGACGTCATCACCGACATCTGCGGCCGCTCGATGTCCGGAAACAGTTGCACCGGCAGCCGGCCCAGGCTGACCAGCCCGAGCAGCAGCACGATCGCCACGGCCACCGCGACGGCGACCGGGTTGCGGACGGAGCTTTCGGTCAGTGACAAGGCGGGCCTCCTGCAGTTCATGGGGTACAGGAGCGCATCTGACTGCGAAGCGTCGCAGGGCACCCGTGCCGGAAGTTTGTAAATCACCGGAATCGGGTTGCCATGCGACGAGGCGACGGCCGGGTGCGGTGAGGCGAGAGGCAGACTGAGCGCGGCAGCGTTGGGTGGGATGCCGGCCTGAAGAGCTGAAGAGCCAAAGAGCCGAAGAGCTTGTTGACCACAAAGGACACAAAGGACACGAAGGAGAGCAGAGCGGGAGAGCCTGGTTGGCGGGTCCAAAGCTCATGCCGTCGCCTCAATTCCGACCCCGACCCCGATTCCGATTCCGATTCCGATTCCGATTCCGATTCCGATTCCGACCCCGACCCCGACCCCGACCCCGACCCCGACCCCGGCTTCGCATTGCTGCATCAGTTTGGATCGCACCCGCTGAGCAGTGGTCGGGCGCAATGCCCTGCGATAGGTGGTAAAAAGTCGGTCTCCACGGCGCCACACGCGCCGTATTGAATGAAGGTCATGTTGAATGTCTGTATTTGGTCGAATCTGCTGTTGCTGGTCAGTCCTGCTATGGGCCGGCGCCGCGCTGGCCGCCGCTCCCACCGGTACGCCCTTTGCCGAACAGGTCAAGGCGGCCGAGAACTTGCCGGCGAAGCACTTCAAGGCCCTGGACATGGACCGTCTGGCCCGCGAAGACGCCCTCGACGACGCCATTGGCGGCATACCAAGTCGGTTTGCGATCGTCCACAAGGTCGACTATACGGTCGCCAATTCCGGCAGCTGGAGCGTTCAGGCCGATGGCAGCGCGCTGTGGCGGCTGCGGATCAAGGCCGATGGCGCGGCCCACCTGAACTTCGGCTTCGAGCGTTTCGCCGTGCCAGCCGGGTCGCAGCTGTGGATCTATGCGATGGACGGCAAGGAGGCGCTGGGCCCGTATGGACGCGAGCAGATGCTCGCCCATGGCCAGTTGTGGACGCCGGTGCTGGGCGCTGAGGACGCGCTGTTGCAACTGCGTGTGCCGGCCCGTGGGCGCAAGGCGGTCGATATCCATCTGACCCAGATCGGGCACGGCTACCGCGGATTCGGCCATCGATCAAAGGCCTGCAAGTCCGGATCCTGCAACACCGATGTGGCCTGTCTGGGGCCGGATGAACCATGGAACGAACCGGTCCGTGCGGTCGGTGCCTATACCGTTCGGGGTTCCATCGCGTGCAGCGGGTCGCTGGTCAACAACACCGCCGGGGACAAGCGGATGCTTTTCACCACCGCGACCCACTGCCGCGTCGATGACGACGCCGATGTCGCCAGCATGGTGGTCTACTGGCGCTACGAATCCCCCAACTGCCGCACGCCGGGCTCGGTGGCGAGCGGAATCCCCTTGCCCAGGCCGGCCGATCGCACGACCCCGGGTTTGCGCTTTCTCGCCGCCACCCCCGACCCCTTCTTCAGTCCCTCATCGGTCGCGTCCGACAACTCGGACTTTACCCTGGTCGAATTGGCGACCCCGCCAGTGGATAACGATTTCGATCTGTACTGGGCGGGCTGGGATCGCCGCCCGCCACCGGCGCCTTGCGCCGCGCCAGTTGACCCGTCCAGCACGGTCGGGCTGTGTGCCTCGATCCACCATCCGGGCCTCCACGAAAAGCGCATCACCTTCGTTGAAAGCCCCATGCCCGTGGGCAGCATCGATGCGGCCAGCGGGGTGCATTTCACCGCCAATTGGGATCCCACCCCGCCACTGCTGCCCGGCATCGTCGACTTCAGCGGTCCTCTGCCGCCAAGCGTGACCGAGCGCGGCTCCTCCGGCTCACCGCTGTACAACGCCGATCGGCGCCTGATCGGGGTGCTCTCCGGCGGTGCTTCCTTCTGCGGCGCGGGCCCGGCCGACTTGAACGACGAATACGGCGGCCTGTTCCACGCCTGGGAGGGTCTGGGCACTACGCAAACCCGGATGCGCGACCATCTCGATCCGCTCGGCCAGAACCCGCTGGTTCTCGACGGTATTTCGGGCTGCGAGGCGCCGATGGTCGAGCTGGCGATAAACGGCGAGCCTGGCACGGTCAACCCGGGTGCCGACGTCGTCCTGCGCGCCACCGTCAGCGGAGGCGTTGCGCCTTTCGAGTACCGCTGGGATGTCGATGGTGACGGCGTTTTCGATCGCAGCGCGGTCGGTCTGGACAGCTTGACCACGCGCTATCCGCTGAGAGGTCTGTACAACGTCCGCCTGCGCGTGATCGACGCGACCGGCTGTGCCCGTTCGACCGGTGTGACGGTGGATGTGGCTGGGCCGGAACTGGTCGGCAACTTCGGTACGCCGGTGCAGCTATGTGGCAATGGCGACAACCAGATCGATCCGGGCGAGCGCTGGCGGCTGCCGTTGCAACTGGACAACACCGGGACGAGCGTAGGCGGGATCCGCGCCCTGATCGGCAAGGAGGCGCTCGGTGCGGCGACCCAGGGTGGGCCCGATGCCTTTGGCTACACCTTTGAGGACAGTGCCAGCCCGATCTGCGGTTATCAGTTCATCGATCTGGATCCGCTGACCGAGCCGCTGGCGCTGGTGCCGGCTGGCCAGGGCTTTCCGGCCGCCGATGACGGACGGAGCGCGTTCCTGGCGCTGGGGGACTTCGCTTTCGAAGCCTATGGTCAGCTGATCGCGTCGGTTGCGCTGGGCACCAATGGTTATCTGACTGCCGACCCGGCCGCCACCGGTGGAGATTTCGGGAGCAGCTGCGGCGTGGATCCGGATGGCGATGCCGGTGCCTTCCGGCTCAACGTGCTGCATGACGACCTGATCACCGCCGGCGGTTTGCGCTGGCAGACCTTCGCTGTCTGTCCGCGGCCGGCCGACGTGGGACAGCCCGCCCAGCGCTGCGTAGTGTTCCAGTGGAGCGGCATGGGCGGTTTTCAGTCCGGCGGCACGCCCGATGGCGACATTGACTTCCAGGCCGTCGTCTACCCGGCCAGCCGCGAAATCGTCTACCAGTATCGCGACAACCTGAACGACAACAACGCCGACGCCGACATCAGCCTCTATCGCGGTCCGGGTTCGCCGCGGCTGACCTACAGCTGCGACAGCGCGGTGCCGCTGGCCGAGCGCGCGGTGTGCTTCTTCCACCCGGCCGATCAGCCCAATGCGGCCGACCTCGACGCGCTGCGTCTGCTGACACCGGTGGTGGGCCTGGGCACGATCGGTGCCGCCCAACTGGCGACGGTCAATGTCGACTTCGAGCTGTCGCCCGATGCCGCCTGCGGCGCCCGCTACCTGCTTGCGCACCGCGGCAGTACCTTCGATGGCGGCTTTGCGCCGGGCAACGCGCGTTTCGAGCTGACCCTGGCCGACGGCGAGCAATGCAATGTGGTCACCGATTGTGCAAGCGCGGCAACCGCCAATCTGGACCTTAACGACGGTGCCTTCTTCGCCGTCGATCGGCCCGGCAACGGGCTGGTTTCGCATGTCATTCCGCGCCCCCAACCGGAGCTGCCGCCGCAATTCTTCGGCATGTGGTTCACCGGCGAGGCAAATCGGCAAAGCAGCTGGCTGGTGGTGCAGGGGGATCTGGTCGAGAACCAGGTTCGGGCGCCGATCCTGCGCTTCGTGCGTAACATGAGCAGCCCGAACTGGTCGGTCAGCTCATCGGTGGTCGGTCAGGCCGAAGTAACCCTGCTGGACGCCAACCGGCTGGCCTTCGGCTTGCGCCTCGGCGAGCGCTGGCACGGTGAGATCCTCGACAATCTGTTCGTGACCAACGGCGCCGAGCCGGGTACGCCCGATCGTACCGGCGCATGGTTCTGGCCGCCGGAATCCGGCTGGGGCCTGACCGTCGACAGCTTCCGCCAGAACAACGTCGAGCAGGACTTCACACTTGTCTATCTGTACGACGACGACGGCCAGCCACGCTGGACCCTGACCCAGGAGCCCGTTGCCGACAGCGGCCTGCTCCCGGCGCTGATGGCTGAAGTACACTGTCCGGGCTGCCCCTGGCTGAACAT
The DNA here is from genome assembly GCA_041745855.1 of Lysobacterales bacterium. GTDB lineage: Bacteria > Pseudomonadota > Gammaproteobacteria > Xanthomonadales > SZUA-5 > JAWLAT01. The sequence goes on from JBGTIE010000676.1 coordinate 5,298, forward strand.
CAATCCGACCCTGCAGGTGGTCGGCAGCCTGCAGCGCCGTTACGATTCGCCAACGCAGGGCAATCTGAGCATGGATGTGGTATTCCCCGCACCGCTTCCGGGAAGCTGGCAGCGGTCGGATATCCCGATCATCATTCTCAGTCAGCCGCGTCCGTGATCGGCTCCAACCCTCACCCGCAGGAGTGCTCATGTCGGCCCTGGATCTGATACTGCTGCGCCACGCCCATGCCGAAGGCGACAGTCCGAGCGGCCGCGATTACGACCGGCCCTTGTCGAGCCACGGATTGAAGCAGGCGAAAGCGGCCGGCGAATGGCTGCGCGAGCAGCAGATCGTGCCCCAGCAGATCGTCTGTTCACCGGCTCGCCGCACCGAGCAGACCTTGTCAATGGTCGCCGGCGCCCTCGGCAGCCCCCCGATCCGCTTCGAGCCGCGCGTCTACGAAGCCACCCCGGGTGATCTGCTGAAGATCCTTGAGCCCTTTCGCGGTGCCGGCAGCGTCCTGCTGGTCGGGCACAACCCGGGCCTGGAAGGCCTGGTCGCGCTGCTCGCCACCGGTCGCCTCGGCGGTCACCGCGGCATGCCCACCTCCGCCATCGCCCGGCTGCAGGTTGAGGCCGACACCCCGCTGGAGCCGGGCATGGCGACGCTGGGGGATTTGTGGTGGCCGTAGGCTACGCACTGCTTCGTCATCGTGAGTTCCATTTGTCCGGCAGTCGTGCCCACGCGCATAAACCTCTTCATCGCGAGCCCCCGTTTTCGGCCCGTTGTGTCCGGCTGTGCGCGCTCCGCTCTTGACTGGCCACTGGAACGGGCCCCTGGAACTGCTCTCCCCACTGGAACCGGCCACTGGAACTGCTCTACCCCATCGCCCTGTTCGTCAAAACCCCCGGCCTGTCGCCACTCAAGACGCGGCTGGCGGCCAGCTTGCGCGACGCGTCGGGCTGCCTTCCTGCGGAGGCG
>JBGTIE010000677.1:0-1766 GCA_041745855.1 Lysobacterales bacterium
CGTGCCGCGGGCCGTGCTGCAACTATTGCCCGGCGACGGCGCCAGTGTCGGCGCCAAACTGGTCGCCGATCCGCGCATCGCCGGCGTCGCCTTTACCGGCAGCACTGAAACCGCGCGCGCGATCAACCGCTCGCTGGCGCAGCGGGACGGGCCGATCGCGGTACTGATCGCCGAAACCGGCGGCCAGAACGCGATGATCGTCGATTCCTCCGCGCTGCCCGAGCAGATCGTCAAGGACGCCATCAACAGCGCCTTCGGCAGCGCCGGCCAGCGCTGCTCGGCGCTGCGCGTGCTGTGTTTGCAGGAAGATATCGCCGAGCGCACCTTGACCTTGCTGCGCGGCGCGATGGCCGAATTGGTGGTCGGTGATCCGGCCGAGCTGGCGACCGATCTGGGCCCGGTCATCGATGCCGATGCGCGCAACATGCTGCAGGCGCATATCGAGCGCATGCAGAGCGAAGCCAAGCTGATCGGCAAGGTCGATCTGGGGCCGGTCCATGAGCACGGCTGCTTCGTCGCCCCGCACGCCTTCGAGATCCCGTCGCTGGCCACGCTCAAGCGCGAGGTCTTCGGCCCGGTGATGCATGTGCTGCGCTACAAGGGCAAGGATCTGGACGCGCTGGTCGAGCAGATCAACCAGACCGGCTATGGCCTGACCCTGGGTATCCACAGCCGCATCGATGCCACCGTCGAGCGCATCGCCAGCCGCGCGCGGGTCGGCAACTGCTATGTCAATCGCAACATGATCGGCGCGGTGGTCGGCGTGCAGCCCTTCGGCGGTGAAGGCCTGTCCGGGACCGGACCGAAGGCTGGCGGACCGCATTACCTGCTGCGCTTTGCGTCCGAGCGCACCCTCACCATCAACACGGCGGCGGTCGGCGGCAACGCCAGCCTGCTCGCGCTTGGCGATTAGCCGACCACCCCGGCCCTGACCATGTATCTGAACTATTACGGTCTGACCGAGCCGCCCTTCGCGATCACGCCCGATCCGCGCTTCGTCTATCTGAGCGAGCGCCACCGCGACGCATTGGCGCATCTGCTGTATGGCGTCGGCCAGGGTGGCGGCGGTGGTTTCGTCCAACTCACCGGCGAGATCGGCACCGGCAAGACGACTCTGTGCCGCTTGTTGCTGGAGCAGCTGCCGGAGAAGACCCGCGTCGCGCTGATCCTGAACCCGAAGCTGGGACCGATCGAACTGCTGGAGACCCTGTGCGAGGAGCTGGGGCTGCAGTCCGACGACATCCGCGGCAGTCAGAAGGCGCTGACCGATCGGCTCAACGCCTATTTGCTTGAGGCCTACGCGGACGGTTGGCGAATCGTGCTGATCATCGACGAGGCACAGACCCTGTCGATCGAATCGCTGGAGCAGATCCGTCTGTTGACCAATCTGGAGACCTCGACCCAGAAACTGCTGCAGATCATCCTGCTCGGCCAGCCTGAGCTGCGCGAACTGCTGGGCCGGCCCGAACTGGTCCAGCTGGCGCAACGGATCACCGCCCGGTACCACCTGACACCGCTAACGGCCGACGAAACCGAGCTGTATGTGCGGCACCGGCTGAGCGTGGCCGGTTGCGAGCGGCAGCCCTTCTCCAAGCTCGGTCTGCGCGCGCTGCACAAGCGCTCCAGCGGCATTCCGCGACTGATCAATGTGATCGCCGATCGGGCCCTGGTCGCCGGCTACGCGCATTCGCTCGAGCGCATCGGCGAGCGGGTTGTCAACGAGGCCGCCGACGAGGCTTTGATCGGCGGCGTCCGCCCGGCCTGGC
>JBGTIE010000678.1:0-1534 GCA_041745855.1 Lysobacterales bacterium
CTGCCCGAAGACCACGGCGCGCTATGTGCACATGACCGACAAATGCCGCGACGACCGGCGCGTGCTGATCGACGAGGTGGTTGCGAAGCTGCGCGATGCGCTGCTGCGTCAGCGGGAGTGATGCCATGCACACCGAGCGCCGGCCGCCTCGCGCATTGTGAATCGGGGCGGGAATTGGACCATGCGGGCGCGAGAAACCGGCCTACGTTCCTCGCGATCCTGCGTAATCTCGCGATTCCAGGCCACGGTTCACCGCCAACCGTAGCGCGGTTCCGGCGCGCACCGTGCGCCGCGGTTTTCGCCGTCCACCCCACCGCGCCGGCGGCCGCGTCGGGTGTCATATGGCTTGATGGACCCCAGGCGCTCCGACAGGGGTGTCGGACCGAGGAGTGCCGGACCAAAAGCGCCGGCCGCCTGTGCTTGCAAACCAGCGGGTCGATTCGGTCGATCCGCAGCCCGGCCATGTCGCCACCGGGTGCCGGTCACCCACCTTGATGGATGACTCCACCCCGCAAGCCCGGGCTTGTTCAACACGGGATAAGATCGCGGCTACGCGCGATCTCCCCTATTCGTTGGGCGTCAACGCGAACTTAAGGGGCGATGACTTCAAGCCGAGCGAAGTAGCTCCGATATGGCTTCGGGTCACGGGTCAATACGCTCAAATTTGATACTGCAGCATGCGCACCGATGAAGAAATCTGGCAGCGGCTTGTGTTTGGAACCACCCCGCTGCCGATACAGTGAATAGGCCGCAGCCGTGAGAGAGGCTACGGCCCACGGCAACGGGGAACGCAGCGTCTCATAGACGTCAAGCATCTCATCCAGGGCAACCACGTCCGGACCTGGAATCAGTAATTCTGAGTAAATGACAACGTTTATGTGCAGAGGGCTGCGCTCGCTGCATAGTTGCAACTTCTCAAGTGCCCAGTCATGCCAAGGGCTGCCCTCGTCTATACAGTCCACCCAGACGTTGGTGTCGACGAGTACACCTGCCGTACCGTCGTAATGAGCAAGACTAGCGGGAGCCACGCTCGCTGCCTTCTTCTGGTTCGTTGCCTCGGATGAAGTTCATGATCTCGTCAGCACCTAGCTGTTTGAACTCAGGACTAAAACTGCCGCGAACGCGCGCAGCAGCCAAAGCGAGTTTGGCTCGACGGTCTTCCTTGACGTTCGTGCTTACCGGAGTGATAACAATCCGACTTCCTTCCAAGCTGAAAGTGACCTCGCTACCAGGAGCGACCCCAGCAGCCATGCGAATGTGTTTGGGGATAGTGACCTGCCCCTTTTCCGTGACGAGCATCGAGATCACTCCCGGTAGGAAATGGAGGTAGGAATCGTACCGTTGATGAAGGCAGGACGCAACAGACCTATCTATTGACGCCCAACGCCGCGTTGAACCAAGCCGCTACGCGGCAGGAACGGCGGAAGCAGGAACCGGGCGCCGAAACGGGCACCTTCTTCTTCACACCCAACCCGGGGTGTGCCACGAAGGAGAAGGAAGATGGATGCATTCGAACAGTCCCGTTTCGACGCCC
>JBGTIE010000679.1:0-17718 GCA_041745855.1 Lysobacterales bacterium
GTGGGTGGCGCCCGGTTCACGCAGGCGGGTCAGCGGGTCGACCAGTCCCGGCAGCAACCAGGCGGCACGGGCGTCGATCACCAGATCGTCGTCTGCAGCCGACAGGGCCTGGCCGATCGCCGCATAGTGGCCATCGACCAGCCGCAGATCGATCCGCTCGGCGGCCGGCTGCAGCAGCGCGTTGCGAATCAGCAGACTGCTCAAGGCGCCCCCTGCGATTCTGCCGACGTCAAGGTCTGGCGGTCGCCGAGGATCTGCGCCATCACTGCCATTCGCAGATACAGGCCGTTGCGGACCTGATCAAGAATCACCGAACGCGCCCCGTCGGCAACTTCCGATTCGATCTCCACGCCGCGATTGATCGGCCCGGGATGCATCACGATACAGTCTGGCCGGGCCAGCGCAAGGCGCTCGCGGGTTAGTCCATAACGGCGATAGAACTCGGCCTCACTGGGCAGGAAGGCGCCGCGCATGCGTTCTTTCTGCAACCGCAGCATCATCACCACATCGGCACCGGCCAGGCCGCTTTCCAGCTGGCTGTGGCGGTGTACGCCGAGTTCGTCCAGGTGCTCGGGGATCAGCGTGCCGGGGCCGATCACCCGCAATTCGCCGACGCCCAGCGTAGCCAGCGCCTGAAGATTCGAGCGGGCGACCCGTGAATGCAGCACATCGCCGACCAGCGCGACGACCAGGCTGGAGAAGTCCGGCCCCTTGTGGCGCCGGATCGTGAACACGTCCAGCAGCGCCTGGGTCGGGTGCGCGTTGCGGCCGTCGCCGGCGTTGAGCACGCTGATGTCCGCCGGCGCATGTTCGGCGATGAAATGGGCCGCGCCCGATTGCGGATGGCGGACCACGAACAGATCACAGTGCATCGCCGCCAGCGTGGCTAGCGTGTCGAGCAGGCTCTCGCCCTTGTTGGTCGATGAGCGTGCCACGTCCAGGTTGACCACATCGGCCGACAGCCGCTCGGCGGCGAGCTGAAAGGTCGTGCGAGTGCGGGTGGAATCTTCGAAGAACAGGTTGACCACGGTACGCCCGCGCAGCAGCGGCAGCTTGCGATTGCCGCGCTCGGCGCCCAGCCGCAAGGCTTCGGTGCGATCGAGCAGCGATTCCAGCGTCGCACGCGGCAGCCCATCGATGCTGAGCAAATGGCGCAAGCGCCCATCGTCGGCCAGTTGCAGGCTCGCCGAAGGCACTTCAGGTGCGCTCTACCAGGTCCAGCGAGAGCCGATCGGGCCCACGCAGCTTGAGCTGCTGATTCGCCGGCAAGCTCAGGCTGAGCGCGCTGAAATCGGCGCAGATCGGCAGTTCCCTGCCATTGCGGGTGGCCAGCACGGCCAGACTCACGCGCGCTGGTCGGCCGTAGTCGAACAACTCGTTGAGCGCAGCCCTGACGGTCCGGCCGCTGTACAGGATGTCGTCGATCAGCAACAGGTGGCGGCCTTCGATGTCCCATGGGATATGCGAGGGCCGCATTACTGGATGCAGACCGATCCTGCTGAAATCATCGCGGTAGAAGCTGATGTTGAGGGTGCCCAGTTCGTCGGCCAGCGCCAGCTCGCGTTGAAGGTGCTGCGCCAGCCAGACCCCGCCGGTGTGGATGCCTACCAGCAACGGCGGCTCGCTTGCTGCGCTCAGCTTGCGCACGCCCTCGGTCAGGGTCTGCAGCAGTTCTTCAATCGGGGGCAGAGTCAAGGTATCTCTCCAGGATGACGGCGGCGGCAAGGGCATCCATCTGGGCCCCGGTCTTGCGGCGATGCACACCGGCGGCGCGGCCCGCAGCGAAGCGTTCGCGAGCCTGCCGGGTCGAATGGCGTTCATCGACTTCGATCACCGGGACCGATTGGCGCTTGCGCAGCGCCTCGGCAAAGCCCCTGGCACGACGGCTGGCGGGCTGCTCCTGGTCATCCAGGGTCAACGGTCGACCAACCAGCAGATGGCTGGGCTGCCATTCGGCCAGCAGACGATCGACTGCCGCGTACAGCGCCGCCGCCGGCTCAGCCTTGATCTGCACCAGCGGTTTCGGGCTGGTCAATGGCGACCCCAGGGCCACACCGACGATCTTCGCGCCGACGTCGAAGGCCAGCAGCGTGCCGTGTGGCAGCGGCACGGCTAGTGCTGTCTCAGGCATGGCCGGCGTACATGCTGAGCATGCCCGGGTCGATGCCGAGCGAGGCGGCGGCCGCCTGCCAGCGCTGCTCGAAGGGCAGGTCGAACAACAGGTCCAGGTCCACCGGCGTGCTGAGCCAGGCGTTCTCCAGCAGTTCCTGTTCCAGCTGACCGCCGCCCCAGCCCGAGTAGCCCAGCGCAACCAGCGCACGGCGCGGACCGCGACCGCTGGCCAGGGCTTCAAGCACGTCGCGTGAGGTGGTCAGATGGAGCTGTTCGGACACCGCGAAGCTGGAGTCGAAATCCTCAAAGCGTTCGTGCAGCACGAAGCCTCGATCCTGCTGCACCGGCCCACCCATGTACACCGGCTGCTCGCCGATGGCCGGGTCGGACATGCCGATATCCAGCTGGTGCAGCAACTCGCCCAGGCGCATCCCGGACGGCCGATTGACGACGATGCCGAGCGCGCCTTCATCGTTGTGCTGACACAGCACCGCCACGGCGCGCGAGAAATTGCCGTCCTGCAACGAGGGCATGGCAATCAGGAACTGATTCTCCAGGTAGCAGTGCTTGATCATGCCGCGATTGTAACCCGCCCGGCTCAAGCCGGGACGACGCAGCCGTTGGAAGAGTTCAGGATGCCTGTGCATTGGAAGAGCGAAGAGCATTTTCATCACAAAGGACACAAAGGACACAAAGGAGAGCAGAGCGAGAGCTTCCGAGAGCAGAGCAAGAGCTGTCGGGGTCGGGGTCGGAATCGGAATCGAGGGGGCTTGGCCACCAACGACTTGCCGTGAACCGGGCAGTCTTTGTCAGACGTCGTAAGGGCGTACCGCTGCACTCGAGCAGATCGTGGCGATGCTGACGAGCTGGGGCGGCGTAGCTACAAGGTTCACTGGGAGACCCCTTTTCCGACCCGGTGTGCACAACGGGCCGGAAAAGGGGTCTCGCAATGACGGTGTGGCTATCCTTGGACCGGTTACCCGCGACTCGCTCTGCCTGCGCCGGACAAGGCTCGATTCCGATACCGATTCCGACCCCGACCCCGAGCCGAGCTGAGCTCCCTGACGGCCAAGAACTAGGCCTCGGCCTTCCCTCACCGCAAAAAGCTCTTCCTTTGTGTCCTTTGTGTCCTTTGTGTTGAATGCTCTGGCTCTGGCTCTGGCTACGCCCGAGTCACCGCATGCTCATGCTGCCGGTCAAAAAGCGCCAGGTGCGGGTGATGTGGAGCAAGTCGATGTCCTCGGACTCGGTCTGCGGGATCGGCGCGAAGGGACCGGCCATCTCGACGATGCGTCGGGCCGAATCATCCAGGACCACGTAGCCGGAAGGCTGGATCAGTTCGATGCTGTCGATGCTGCCGTCCTTGCGCAGAGCCACCGTCAGTACCAGGCTGCCGTCCAGACCCTGGCGGCGGGCTTGATCGGGGTAGTTCAGGTTGCCGACCCGCTCGACCTTGGCGACCCAGGCGGCCATGTAGGTCGCGTACTCGAACTCCTTGGTATTGGCCGAGATGAATTTGCGCCGGGGGCGTTTCGCATAGGCTTCGGTATTGCGATTGAGCTCGGCGCTCAGGCGCGCCATCTCCAGGCTGTGCTCGATCAGTTCGCGACCGCGCGGCAACGCCATCGTTTCCACCGGCGTGTCTTCCGGCAGCGCCGCGGTCAGGCTGCTGGGCGCGTTCTGGGTCAGCACTTCGGGTGCGGTCGCCGGTACCGGGTCCGGCGCGCTGGCCTGGACACGCTCGGGGGCAACGCCATCGGACGGGGTTGGCAGCGCGGCGGAAAATGGCGCGCTCGGTCGGACCGCTTCGGTTGAATCCCCGCCACCCTGCTGGTTGGCCTGGGCGAGGAAGTCGGCCTCTTCCGGGGCTTCGGGCGAACTGCTCTGGACCAGGATCACGTCCAGCGCCGGCAGCGCTGCGCGGAGCGGATCGTCGAAGCGAAAATCCAGACCGAACAGGAACAGCGCGTGCAAGGCCAGCGCAAAGGTGGTGGTCAGACCCAGGCGATCGCCCGGACCGGCGCCGGCAGGACTCATTGCAGATCGGCCTCCAGTTTTTCGAAAAGGTGTGCGGCCAGGTTCTGGCCGGTGGCTGCCTCGATCTCGCGCAGGCAGGTCGGGCTGGTCACATTGACCTCGGTTAGATAGTCGCCGATCACGTCCAGTCCGACGAAGCGTAGTCCGCGACGGCGGCATTCCGGACCGACCTGGGCGCAGATCCAGCGATCCCGCTCGGTCAGCGGCCGCACCTCGCCACCGCCGCCCTGGGCCAGATTGCCACGAAAATCGCCTCCCTGGGGAATCCGCGCCAGGCAATGGTCTACCGGCTCGCCATCGATCAGCAAGATGCGCTTGTCACCCGCCGCAATCTCGGGCAAGTATCGCTGGACCATTGCCGTGCGTGTGCCGTCGGCGGTCACAGTATCGAGAATGACGCTCAAGTTGGGGTCATCGGCGCGGGCCAGGAAGATGTTCTTGCCGCCCATGCCGTCGAGCACCTTGAGCACCGCCTGGCCGTGTTCGCGCACGAACTCGCGCAGTAGCATTCGCTGGCGGCTGACCAGCAAGGCAGGCAGGCATTGCGGAAACCACAGCGCGGCAAGCTTTTCGTTGGCGTCGCGCAGCGCCTGCGGGTCGTTCACCAGCAGCGTCTGGCTGCCCTGCAGCAGACTCAGGAACTGGGTCGCGTATAGGTACTCGCTGTCAAAGGGTGGATCCTTGCGGATCAGCACCACATCCATCTCGCGCAGGTCCCGCCGTTGCGGTCGATCCAGCTGGTGATAATCCCCGGGCCGGTCCTGCACGCGCAGTCGGCGACAATTGCCCAGCACCGCCCCGGGCTCGGCACTCAGATCGGCAAGCTCCAGATAGGAAAGCTCAAAGCCACGGCGCTGGGCCTCCAGCAGCAAGGCGAAGGTCGTGTCCTTCTTGATGTTGATACGGTCGATCGGATCCATCAGGACCGCGAGCTGACGAGTCATGAAGTGTTACTCGGATGAGGGTCGAAGGTGGCCGGGCCGGCGTCGGAGGCGCAACCGCCTGTAGTATTATCCACTCTAGGGGAGCGCGTCTGCAGGGCCGGCCGCGAATCCCCGGCCGACTCAGGGCCGGGGTCATTGTCGGCGCCATTTCGGGTGCTAGGCTCCGGCTTGCAATACTCCGGGTGGCAGATACTTACAAAACAAACTTGACATGTGTCATCACCTTGGCTAAAGACTGTGTCAAGAGTGCGAGGAGAGCCACTTCAGTCCCAGTTAAGGGAGTGTTGGGCGCGACGTGCAGGCATCGAAATGGGGGTGAGCGTGGACGAGCAGGACAAGAAGTCCAATCTGAGTGGCCTGAGGGTGATGGTCATCGATGACAGCAAGACCATCCGGCGGACGGCCGAGACCCTCCTCAAGAAGGAAGGCTGCGATGTGGTCACGGCGACCGATGGCTTCGAGGCGCTTGCCAAGATCAGCGACCAGCAGCCGCATATCATCTTCGTCGACATCATGATGCCGCGTCTGGATGGCTATCAGACCTGCGCGCTGATCAAGAACAACCAGGTGTTCAAGGGGACGCCGGTAATCATGCTGTCGAGCCGGGATGGCCTGTTCGACAAGGCACGCGGCAGAATTGTCGGCTCGGAACAGTACCTGACCAAGCCGTTTACGCGGGACGAACTGCTGAGCGCAATCCGCAAGTTCGTTCCGACCTCATGATGGAGCCGCCTAGCGGTGGGGGAGTGAGTCCATGGCACACGTTCTCATCGTGGATGATTCGCCGACAGATGTCCGCGTACTGCGCGGGATGCTGGAGCGGGCGGGCCACATCGTCAGTTCCGCCAGCAGTGCCGAGGAAGGCATCGGCAAGGCGCGTAACGAGCGGCCGGACCTGATCCTGATGGATGTGATCATGCCCGGCATGAATGGCTTTCAGGCCACTCGAACTCTCAGCCGGGATGAGCAGACATCAGCCATTCCGGTGGTCATAGTGACGACCAAGAACATGGAGACTGACCGCGTCTGGGGTCTGCGCCAGGGCGCCAAGGGATTTGTTACCAAACCGGTGCGAGAGGCCGATCTACTCGAAAGGGTACAGTCGTTGGTGCTCACTTGAACGGAGCCGCTCCATGGGTGGGATGGATGGCATGAAAGACAGCGAAAGCCAAAGCACGCTCAATCCCTTCGAGGTCTTGCAGGACTACGAGCGGCGCAGCATCGCGCACGTTCCCGGCATGCCCGAACAGCTCGAGGCACCCGGATTGTGGCGCGGAATCGCATTTCGCCTGGGCGATGCCTTCCTCCTTGGCGGCATTGGGGACGTGACGGAAATCCTTCGCTTCCCGTCCCTGACCACGGTCCCCGGGACCAAGGCCTGGATGCTCGGCATCGCCAATGTCCGCGGCAACCTGATCCCGATCGTCGATCTGCGCGCGATGCTCGAAGGCGAGTCCGAGCGGATGAGCGAACGCAGCCGGGTGCTGATCACGCGGGTCCAGTCCAGTATGGTCGGGCTGTTGGTGTCCGAGGTGCTGGGTCAGCGTAGTTTCCTGGAGGAGAATCTGCTCGGCGTCGAAGTCCATGCCGATTCTCCGATCAGTCGGTTCCTTAGCGGCGAGGTCGAGATCGACAGCCGGCGCTGGGGCGTTTTCAGCATGAATGAACTTTGTCGGTCGGCCGAGTTCATGCAGGCGGCCGCTTAGACGGTCGAACTTGATGGTTCCAGTTGGGGGAAGCACACGATGAGCGCGGCAGCAGGCGGTATTCAACAAAGAGAATCAACTCCTCTGATCACGACCCTGGTGGTGCTGTTCATCGCCGCCCTGGTCCTGTTCGCAGCCAACTTCGTCGCCCAGGTCCAGCGTTCCAATCAGGACCAACGGGCCACGGCACTGGCCGCCGACATCCAGGTAAAGTCGCAGCAATTGGCCAAGTACGCGGCCGAGGCGGCTGGCGGGCGCATCGAGGCCTTCGATGAGTTGCGCCAGACCCAGCGACTGATCGCCACCAATCTGGAGAAGCTCAGCGTGGGCGATCCGGACGAGGGGGTCCCGGCGATCAGCGACAACGAAGAGGTGGAACCGGCGCTCAACGGCGTCATCGCCACCTGGCGCGAGATCTCCGAGGCCTCCAGCAACATTCTGGCCAAGGAAGAGATCGTGCTGGACATGACCGACATCCAGGCCCAGTTCGAATCCCGCGTGCCACTGCTGCAGGCGCGTTCGGACGAGATCGTGAAGGTGCTGGCCGAGCGCGGCGCGCCCGGCGACCAGATCTACATCGCCGGCCGCCAGGTGACCCTGGCCGACCGACTGCTGCGTCGCCTCGGCGAGATCATGCAGGGTGACACGACCTCGGCCGACGGCTTCAACCGCGACGCGGCGATCTTCGGCCGGGTGCTGGACGGTCTGCAGAACGGCAATGCCGAACTGGGCATCCGCGCGATCGAGGTCGTACAGGCGCGCGGCATCCTCGACGAGGTGCGTGACATCTTCCTGGAAATCGGCCAGTTCGTCGAAGGCATCGTCAAGGGTTCCAGTGATCTGGCCGAGGTGCGGCAGGCCTCCGACACCGTGTCGCTGAACTCCAACGCGTTGCTCGACAACGCCAAGCTGCTGGAAGTCAATTACGTCGAGCAGAACCAGAATCGCCGCTTCCCGTCGCTGTACGTGGCCATCGGCTCCGGCGTGGTCATGGCGATCTGCCTGTTGGGCCTGGGCTTCGTCTACCTGCGCGATCAGCAACGCCGCCTGAAAGTGACGGCCGAGTTGAACCAGCGCAATCAGGAGGCCATCCTGCGGCTGCTGGATGAAATGGGATCGCTGGCAGAAGGCGACCTCACCGTCCGCGCAACCGTCACCGAGGACATCACCGGGGCAATCGCGGACTCGATCAACTTTGCCGTCGAGGCACTGCGCTCACTGGTAACGACGATCAACGAGACCGCCGTGCAGGTCGCGGCCGCCGCCCAGGAGACGCAGGCTACTGCAATGCACCTGGCCGAGGCCGCCGAGCATCAGGCGCAGCAGATCACCTCGGCATCGGCCGCGATCAACGAGATCGCCGTGTCCATCGACGAGGTCTCGCGCAACTCGGCCGAGAGCGCCGACGTGGCGCAACGCTCGGTGCAGATCGCCGGCAAGGGTGCGGCCATCGTGCGCCAGACGATCCAGGGGATGGACAACATCCGTGACCAGATCCAGGAAACCTCCAAGCGAATCAAGCGGCTGGGTGAGTCGTCACAGGAAATCGGATCGATCGTCGAGCTCATCAACGACATCGCCGAACAAACCAACATCCTGGCACTGAACGCCGCCATCCAGGCCGCATCGGCCGGTGAGGCGGGCCGTGGCTTCGCGGTCGTGGCCGACGAAGTGCAACGACTGGCAGAGCGCGCCTCCAACGCGACCAAGCGAATCGAAACGCTGGTGCAGACGATTCAGTCCGACACCAACGAGGCGGTCAGCTCAATGGAACAAACCACCGCCGAGGTGGTCGCCGGTGCCCGTCTGGCCGAGGACGCAGGTCTTGCCCTGGGTGAGATCGAAAAGGTCTCGAATGATCTGGCCGACCTGATTCAGAACATCTCCGAAGCGGCGCGCCAGCAGTCCGCTGCGGCAACCAACATCTCGGCCACGATGAACGTGATTCAGGAAATCACCACGCAGACCTCGGTCGGCGCCAGCCAGACCGCCGAGTCGATCGGTAACTTGGCCCAGCTCGCCGCCGACCTGCGTCGTTCAGTCGCCGACTTCAAGCTGCCGACCTGAGGCGGAAGGAAGTGACGGAAGCGCCAGTGGCAGGCGAATTTCAGGGTGCGGCAGCAGTGCCGCGCCCTGGTTTCGATATGCCCGGCATGGATGAAGATCTGTTTCGGCGCTGGGTCAAGCTGCTGGAACAACGCACCGGTATCGTGGTGCCGACCAACCGCCGCAACTTTCTGGTGGCCAACCTCAGCGGTCGGATGCGCGAAGCAGGCTACAACAATTTCGAAAGCTACTACGACGACCTCAAGGGCGGCCCGCGGGCGGCGGTGGAATGGGCTACCTTGGTCGATCGGTTGACCATCCACGAAACCCGCTTCTTCCGGCACGGCCCGTCCTATGATTTTCTGGGTCGCAGCTGGATGCCCGAACGCACCGCATCGTTGAGCTGGGATGGCTCCCTGCATGCATGGAGCGTCGGTTGCGCCACCGGTGAGGAGGCCTATTCGCTGGCTATGGTGCTGGACCAGGTGCTCAGCATCGTCCCCGGGCGCTCGTATTTCGGGATCACCGCGACCGACGTATCGCAACCGGCACTGGCGGTCGGCCGCAACGGACGATATCCGGGCAGCCGGCGCAGCGAGATCCCACCGGAGCTGGCCGAGCGCTACCTGACCCCGGCGCCCAATGACGCCTTCCAGATCGACGAGCGGATTCGCCGCCGGGTCGCCTTCTCGGTTTTCAACCTGCTTGATCTGGGTCGCGCGCCGGTCAAGGAGCTGGACCTGATTTTCTGCCAGAACGTGCTGATCTACTTTCCACGGGAGCGGCGGGTGGAGATGCTCGCGGGATTTGCCCGGTTGCTCAAGCCGGGTGGAGTGATGATCCTCGGCCCGGGCGAGGTGACGCAATGGACGCATCCGGGATTGGAGCGGGTGAGCAACCGACAGGTGCTCGCCTATCGACGTGTCGAGGGGGCAACCCCTTGAACGATGGACGACACTTGAAGCAGGGCAGGCCCGCTCAGCGGAGGGCGAGCACATGAACAGCAATTACGAAATCGATTTCAGTACCCTGAACTGGGTCAAGCAGGAGCTTGAGGACACCCTCAAGCAGGCGCGCCAGTCGCTCGAGTCCTACGTGGATGATCCACAGGACGCCAGCCTGATGCGTTTCTGTGCCAGCTACCTTCACCAGGTCCAGGGCACCTTGCGGATGGTCGAGCTGTATGGCGCGGCTATGGTGGTCGAGGAAATGGAGCGGCTCGCGCAGAGCCTGCTGGACGGCAAGGTCCGCCAGACCGACGAGGCCTACCAGATCCTGATGCGCGGCATGCTGCAGGTTCCGGACTATCTCGATCGCTTGCAAAGTGGTCATCGCGACATCCCGATCGTGCTGCTGCCGCTGCTCAATGATCTACGCGCGTGTCGGGGCGAGAAGCTGCTGACCGAGACGGCCCTGTTCGCTCCCGACCTGTCGCGCGCGCTGCCCGAGGTGGCCGCCGGACCGGCCCAGGCATTGCCCGAGCCGGTTCTCAAGGCCAATGCCGCGCGTCTGCGGATGGCGTTTCAGCTGGGCTTGCTGAAATGGTTCAAGGGTGACGAGATCAGTGCCAACACCGCCCGACTGGCGCTGATCCTCGAACGTCTGCAGAGCGCGACCGCGCAGATAGACGGTCGCCGGTTATGGTGGGTGAGCGCGGGCTTGCTCGACGCCATCCGTGCCGATCAGGTTGACTCTTCGGTCGCGGTCAAGCTGTTGATCGGGCGGGTAGACCGCGAGATCAAGCAACTGGTGGATCTGGGTGAAGCCTGCTTCGCCAGGCAACCGCCGCTGGAACTGACCAAGAACCTGCTCTATTACATTGCTCAGGTGGACGGTGCCGGCGATCGGGTCGACCAGATCCAGGCGCTCTACGGTCTGCGCGGGTTGCTGCCAAGTTCAGAAGAGCTCGAACATGCCCGCGGCGTGATGTCGGGCGCCAACCGGCAGTTGCTCGACACGGTCGGCGACGCGATCAAGGAAGACGTAATGCGGGTCAAGGACGCGCTGGATCTGTATCTGCGCACAAGCAGCGAGAACGTCGCGGAACTGGAGCCACAGGGCGAGGCCCTGCATCGGGTCGCCGATACACTGGGCATGCTCGGCCTGGGTGTGCCGCGGCGGCTGGTGCTGGACCAGAAGGACAGCATCGACCAGATCGTCGCCGGCAAGCGGGTCGCCGACGAGAGCAGTCTGCTCGACATTGCCGGCGCCCTGCTGTACGTCGAATCTTCGCTGGATGACCACATTGCGCATCTGGGTCGCGACAGCGGTCAGTCGGCGGCTGGCGGTCGGGACGGTGGTCTGGAACTGCCGCAGGCCGAGGTGCGGCAGATCCTCGAAGCGACCATGAAAGAGGCGCAGGGCAACGTCCAGCAGGCCAAGCAGGACATCGTCGCCTTCATCGAGTCGCCATGGGATCACAGCAGGATCGAAGAACTGCCGCGCCTGCTGGAGGAGATCACCGGCGCGCTGAGGATGCTCAATCTGCCCGATGCGGCCGGCTTGCTGAAGGGCATCACCCGATTCATCGACCTGGAACTGTTGCAGTACCGCCGCGTGCCTTCGGGCGAACAGCTGGATCTGCTGGCCGATGCGCTGGCGAGCATCGAGTACTACATGGAAGCGCTGCGCGATCAGCGTGGCAACCGCGAGCGCATTCTGGAAGTGACTCAGCGCAGCCTGGAAGCGCTCGGCTACTGGCCGTTGCCGGACATGCCCGAGACGGTCGAAGGCGCCGCCGAGGTCGATGCGGCCGCCGCCGCGCCTGTCGCGCCGGCGGTCTCGGAGTTTCCGTCTTTCGGTGGTGAATTCATGGCTCCCGAGGCGCCAGCCGAGGTCGAACCCGATCAGGCTCAGCGGGATGAGTGGCCCAGCATAGATCTGCCGCCGGTCGAGCCGGTAAGCAGTGAGGCGGTCAGCGAAAACGAGCCGGCAGAAGCCACCGACGATGGGCTGGCCGACCTGCAGCCAGCGATCGAGATTGCTCCGGGCGAGGGTCTGGAATCGCTGATCGTGGGCGACCGTGACCAACCAGCGACCGAGCCGGCGGCGACGGATTTCCATGGCCTGCGTTTTGGTCTGGATGAGGAGTCGGACGATGCGGCCGCCGATGCGCAGGCCGAGGACTTGCCGCTGCACGAAGCCGATGGCACGGGCGCCTCTGAAAGTGTCGATCTGAGTCTGGATTTCCCGACCGACGCGGAGCCAGAAGCGACGGCTCTGGATGATATGGTTGACTCGGAACAGGTGCTGGCAGCGCCGGCCGAGCCGGAGCCAGACCCCAGCTGGGATGGCGCCGAGTCCGCCCTGGCCGCGACTGAGAGTGATTCCGAAAACTTCGAGGTCAGCAATGACAGCGAGCGGGCGCACTTTGCCTTGGAAGAGGACTCCGCCGACGCGATGGAGGGCATCGAGGCTGGCGAGTCGGCGGCGTCAACCGATCTGGAGGAATTGGCCGACCTTGAACTGGACAGCGCGGTCGATCTGGCGCTGGAGTCGACCGACCGCGCCGCCGAAACAGCAGCACCCGGTGACGACTCCGAGTTCGCCGGTGCGGCCGAGTTGGGGTGGGCCGGGCAGGAACCGGTCCCGCCACCGCCGCTGCCGCCGGGACCGCCGAGTCTGGAAGTGCCGGACAGCGGCTTCCAGGCCGTACCTTCGGACGAGATCGACGAGGAGATCCGCGAAGTTTTCGTCGAGGAGGTCCAGGATGAGCTGGAGAATCTGAACCGGCAGTATCCGCAGTGGGTCAGTGACCAGGCCGACGTGGAAAAGCTCAAGCCGGTCCGGCGCTCGTTCCACACCCTCAAGGGCAGTGGCCGGTTGGTCGGTGCGTTGGCCATCGGTGAGTTCTCGTGGAAGATCGAGAACATGCTCAACCGCTTGCTGGACAAGAGCATTGTGGTCAGCCCGGCGTTGCTGGATCTGATGGACCAGGCCATCGCCGCGTTACCGGAGTTGCTCGCGGCCCTGCGCGGCGAAGGGCCACCGACCACCAACATTGGCGCCATCATGTGGTGTGCGGACAGGTTGTCGGCAGGTGAGGAAGTCTGGCTCCCAAAAGCTGAGCCCGCCCCGATCGCCGCGGACCAGATGGCCGCTGCTTCGGAGGCGGGCGCTCCAGACGCGGAAGCTGAGGGTGATCTGGCGGCTGCCGAGAATTCGGCAGAGAGACATACCGATGACGCCTGGCTGGAATCGACGATATCCGACGATGGGGCAATCGATACTCACCCGCTTGCAGGCGCGGAAGGGCATTCCGGACCAACTGGCGGAGACCGGCATGGCGGCGCCACGATCGCCCATGTATCGCCGCTGGACGTCGACCCGGTGTTGATGGAGATCTTGCGCAGCGAAGTCGGGGCGCATCTGCAAGCCATTCGGGACTACCTGGCCGAATGGTATGGCGACGGTCAGGGCATGCCGGCGACCGAAGAACTGTTGCGCGCGGTACACACGCTCAACGGCGCCGTGTCGATGGTGGAACTGCCGGCAATCGCCGGCCTGGTTTCACCGCTGGAAGGCTATCTGAAGCGGGTACGCGGACACGATCTGGTGCTCGACCGGCGGGCCGCCGATCTGATGAGCGAGGCCGCCGATTCGATCGACGACTGTATGGAACGCCTCGAGCAGGGCCAGCCCCTGCCCGACCTGGGACCGATAATCGAAGAAGCGATTGCCTTGCGTGACGGCTTGCCTGTGGTAGAGCGCGGCTATCAGGCCTTTGGCATCCACATGGCCGAGGAGGCCAGCGCCGACACCATAAGCAGCGACAACGTGGCCGCCGCCGAGGCGGAAATTGCGGCCGGGTCGGAGACTTCGGACAGGTCGGACACGCCGTCCGAGGACGCAGCTGGCGACGCGTCTGCCGAGCGTCCGTGGTACGAAGCCGATCTGGGCGACGAGGCAGTAGCCTTGCTGGACGAGTTGTCGGTCGATCAGCCGCCCGACGGCGAGTTGGAATCGACCGATTCCGCCGACGCAGAATCGGTCAGCGTCGGATCGATCAGCGTGGGCGAGGACGAGCCCACCCCAGTGGTCGAATCGGGTTCGCGGCCGTGGTATGAGGCTGATTTGAACGAACTGGCCGAGCTGGAGCAGCCGGGCGCGGCCGAGCCGGGCGAAAGGGCGACTATCGCCGACGCCGACGCCGACGCCGACGCCGACGCCGGGACGGATGAGTTCGCGGCCCTGGCCGAACTGACCGAGATCTTCGACGCTACTGACGACCAGACGCCCGCGGGCGATCTGGCCCCGGCCGACGAAGGGGCGGCCGAGGCGATGGCCGAGCAGGGTACCGCGGACATGACCGCCAATCTGTTGGCGGAGCTGGACGGTCTGGATGCCTTCGCTGCCGAGGAAACCGAACTGTCCTTCGAGGCCGACGAAGCAACGCTTCCGGACGGATTGGACGGCGGTGACGAAGAGGATGCTGAGGCTGACGGGCAGGATCTGGAGTCGATCCTCAGTGAGATGGAGAGCGCAGAGCTGCCCACCGAAACGCTAGGGGCAGACGCCGCGCAGACCGAGGTCAGTGAATCGGAAGAGCTGTCGCTCGACGAACTGCAGGCCGAGGAAGCGCAGGCCGAGGAAGCGCAGGTCGAGGAAGCTCAGGTCGAGGAAGACCAGGCCGAGGAAGCGCAGGTCGAGGAAACCCAGGCCGAGGAAGACCAGGCCGAGGAAGCTCAGGTCGAGGAAGACCAGGCCGAGGAAGCGCAGGTCGAGGAAACCCAGGCCGAGGAAACCCAGGCCGAGGAAGACCAGGCCGAGGAAGACCAGGCCGAGGAAGACCAGGCCGAGGAAGCTCAGGTCGAGGAAGACCAGGCCGAGGAAGCTCAGGTCGAGGAAGACCAGGCCGAGGAAGCTCAGGTCGAGGAAGATCAGGTCGAGGAAGCTCAGGCCGAGGAAGATCAGGTCGAGGAAGATCAGGCCGAGGAAGATCAGGCCGAGATGGCGTCCACGCTGATTGAGGCGCCGACTGGTCCGGCACGAGCGCGTATGCCGGTCGATCCGCATCCGGAAGAACCATTGGATGTCAGCGATCTGGACGCCGAGTTGCTCGAAATCTTCCTCCAGGAAGGGGTGGAAATTCTCGACCAGTCCGACGGCTTGATAGCGCAGTTACGCGAATCGCCGGACGATCGCGAGATCATCGCTGGTCTGCAGCGTGAGTTGCATACGCTCAAGGGTGGTGCGCGGATGGCCGGGGTGGCGCCGATCGGCGACCTCAGTCACGCAATGGAGTCGCTGTTCGAGGCCCTGGTCGAAGGCCGTTCGACGGCGACCGGACAACATACGGTGGAAGTACTGGAACACTCCTTCGATGCGCTGCACCGAATGGTCCAGCGGGTCCAGCAGGGACGCGCCATCGCGACGCCCGACCAGACCATCAGCGTGCTCGAGGCGCTGCAGCGGGGCGAGATGCCGACCTTCCTCGATACGGTTGCAGCGGTGGACGAGCCGGCGCCGGCGGAGCTGCCGGTGATGCCAACGGAGTCGGAGGCAGCCCCTGGAGTAGCCGTTTCCAACGAGCCGCGACCACACATCCAGCCGGCCCGCCCGGAAAGCCTGCGTCGGCCCGGGATGGAAGATGACGAGCCGCAGCGGATGCAGCAGGAAGTCATCCGCGTTCGCGCCGACCTGATCGACAATCTGGTGAACTTTGCCGGTGAGGTGTCGATCTACCGCTCGCGCCTGGAAGCCCAGATTGGCGGTTTCCGCTTCAACCTGGTCGAGTTCGATCAGACCGTTACCCGCTTGCGCGAGCAGTTGCGCAAGCTCGAGATGGAAACCGAGGCGCAGATCCTGTCGCGCTACCAGCGCGAGATGGAACATCTGCCGGGCGATCCGGAATTCGATCCGCTGGAGTTGGATCGCTTCTCCACCTTGCAGCAGTTGTCGCGCGCGCTGGCCGAGTCGGTGTCCGACTTGCTCAGTCTGCAGAACCTGATGGATGACATCGCGCGCCAGTCCGAAACCCTGCTGTTGCAGCAGTCGCGGGTCAGTTCGGATCTGCAGGAAGGCTTGATGCGGACCCGGATGGTCCCCTTCGAGAGCCTGGTCCCGCGGTTGCGCCGGATCCTGCGACAGACCAGCGCCGAACTGGGCAAGCGAGCCCAGCTGAAGGTCGAAGGTGCGCAGGGCGAAATGGATCGTACGGTGCTCGAGCGGATGACCGCGCCGCTGGAGCACATGCTGCGCAACGCGCTGGCGCACGGCCTGGAGTCGCCGGCCGAGCGGCTGGCGAAGCAGAAGAACGAGGAAGGCACCATCGGCATCGCGGTCAGCCGCGACGCCACCGAGGTGGTGATCCGGCTCACCGATGATGGCCGCGGCATGGATCGCGATGCGATCCGCAGCAAGGCGATCGAGCGCGGTTTGATCCGGGACGATGCGCAGCTCAGTGATCGGGACTTGTTCCAGTTCGTGCTGGAGACCGGCTTCTCGACCGCTACCGAGGTCAGCAAGATCGCCGGCCGCGGGGTCGGCATGGACGTGGTCAACAGCGAGATCCGCCAGTTGGGCGGCTCGCTCCAGATCGACTCCGATCGGGGCCGAGGAACGGTGTTCACGGTCCGTCTGCCCTTCACGCTGGCAGTGACCCAGGCGATCATGATCAAGCTCGCCGATGCCCTGTTCGCGGTGCCGATGACCTCGATCCAGGGTGTCATGCGGATGTCGCGCAAGGACTTCGAGCAGCGCCATGTCGATCAGCAGACCGAGGTCACTTACGGCGGTGAGACCTACCACATCTATGATCTGGGTGACCTGCTCGGCAATCCCGTCAGCCACAGCATCGACGACGGCCAGATTCCACTGTTGATGACGCGGACCGGCGATCAGCGCGCCGCAATCCGGGTCAGTACCGTCGTCGGCAGCCGCGAAATCGTCGTCAAATCGGTCGGCCCGCAGTTGTCGTCGGTACCGGGCTTCTTCGGTGCCACGATCATGGGCGACGGTAGTGTCGTGGTCATTCTTGATCTGGCCCCGTTGGTTCGTCATGGTGCAGCCCTGCGCCAGGCGCCGGAACTGGCGGCCGAGATCGAGACCGAACTGCCGGCACCGGTAGTGGTACGGCGTGCGCCGCTGGTCATGGTCGTCGATGACTCGATCACGATGCGCAAGGTCACCTCGCGGGTGCTCGAGCGCAACGACCTGGATGTAGTGACGGCCAAGGACGGACTGGACGCGGTCGAGCAACTGCAGGACAAGGTGCCTGACGTGATGCTGCTGGATATCGAGATGCCGCGTATGGATGGCTACGAACTGGCCACCTACATGAAAAACGATCCGCGCCTGCGCAAGGTGCCGATCATCATGATTACCTCGCGAACCGGCGAGAAGCATCGCCAGCGCGCTCTGGAAATTGGTGTCGAGCGCTATCTGGGCAAGCCATACCAGGAGAGCGATTTGCTGCAGAATGTCCGCGAGGCCTTGGGCCAGGGTGCGACCGATGGTGTCAACTGACGCGCCGATCAGGGCTGGACTGATCTTCCAGCAGCGCCGGTCCGCAGAGCAGCTCATCCGCACCCTGCGCGAGGCAGGTATTGATCTGGCGGTCGAGTTGGATGTCGATGCCTTGCGCGCCGGTCAGCTCGACGACGTGGAGGTGGAGGTCTATATCGTCAATCTGGAATCCGAGCTCGAGGACCTGCTGGACGAAGTGACCGAGTTGCTCGACGCAACCGTTCGGCCGGTGGTCTACAACGATGCCGGGGTCTCCAGCGACCTGTCCGGCTGGGACCAGGCGCGCTGGGCGCGCCATCTCGCGGCAAAGATTCGCAAGGGTCGCGATACGCTGCCGCCGGCACCGGAAGGATCGCAATCGATTCCCTCACCTCGGCGCGCAGAGCCCGCTCTGGCCGCAGCCGCGC
>JBGTIE010000680.1:0-3780 GCA_041745855.1 Lysobacterales bacterium
GGCGTAGCTGCGTTCGACCCAGGTGCCGTGGGATCGGGTCAGGCGCGAACGCAGGCTACGCGCCAGATCGAGTTGGCGATCGTCCAGGGCGGTCTGGAAGCGTTCCAGCACCATCGCTTCACTCAAGCCACCTTTGGCCTCCAGCCAGTCGAAGGCCGCACTGCAGGCCGGGACAAGTCGATTGGCACGCCGGTAGAGCGCGGTGGCGTCGGCAACCTCGACCTCCTGCTTGAGCGCCAGTCGGGACGCGAAAATCCGGCAGTCGGTGGCCTGATCTCCGGTTTCGCCGGCCAGTTGCACGACCTTCGCATGGGCTCCAGCCTTGCTGTAGTGCTCGATTGCCTTCTGCCGCAGCGAGCGCTCCAGCCGCGCATCCGGGTGACGGTCAACGAAGGCTTGCAAGGCCTCGATCGGCGCCTTGGCCAGGTCGCGATCGAGCGCGGCATGTTGAAGATAAGCGACCAGCGGGTGGTCGGTGGTGGCCAGATGCCACGGTCTACCCGCCTCAGCGGCCCTCAGCAGGCTCTCGAAGTCAGCCTCGGCCGCGCCAACGCCGACGCTTGCAATAGCGCAGCAGGCCAACCATTTTCGGAGCGATTGCCGCATCGTGCTCAGCTCGCGGCACATGTGCTGACCAATGCTTCAGTACGCGCTTGTTCGAACACGCCTTCCTCTGCGTTCTCGAGGCGGTCGGCGTCGGCGAAGACGATCCGGGCGACATAGTTGTCGCCGGCCGGATCGCGCACGTTCGACAACCCCTCGAACTGGAGCAACTGGCGGTCGCTGTCTCGATAGGTCACGTCGATGGCGGAAACGAACCAGCCGAGTACGCCGCTCAAGCCGAGCCGAAAGACACTGGCCGGCTCGCCTTCGACCATCGTACCGCCAGTCTTCTGGACCTTGAAGCTGTAGACCGACAGACGGCTGGGGACCAGAAAGTCCAGCGGCAACTTGCGGCCGGACTGGAGTGCGCTCCAGTTGCGGCGCACGAACTCGTCGAAGCCGGCATCGGCCACGGCCCGCCCGGTCAGCTTCAGCCGTTCGCTGCGCCGCTCCGCCCTGGAGCCTTGTTGCACGTACACCACTTCACCGCCACTCCCGTTTTCGAGCCCCTCGGTGTAATCCAATCGGGCATCGAACATCTCGAAACTGGGTTTGAGCGCGTCGACCTGATGATCGATCTGCTTGCGGGCAAAGGCCGGTCCTTCCGGACAGCGGTACAGCACCAGACGTTCCTGCGGCGCACCGGCTGCATCCAGTATCAGGTAGTGACTCTCAAGGTAAAGCACCTCGGACGCGTTATCGGCGTTGTAGGCAATGCCCTTGTAGGTAACGACCTGCGCGAGCGCCGGATTGGCGAGAAAGGCGAGGAGAGCGAGCAGCGCGATCGGCAGCGCTCGCTGCGATCGAATCGAGCGGGGTGGGATCAGGGGGAGCATGCACTCTCCACGGCGCGACGGTGCGCCTACAGTATCGGCACTGATGTGAACAATACAGCGACGGCGCGCAGAGGGTGTGCGTCAGACTGGTGTTTTCGGCACGTCGAAATTGATTTCAAGGGCCCAGGGCTCAGGGCCCAGGGCCCAGGGCCGAGTTCTGGGGGAAGCTCGAGACCATACCAGCCTAGGGTGCTCCGTGGTTGGCTGCCAGTGGCGCTCCGTACAACTGCAGCTGCACCGAATCGGCGTTTAGCTGTTCGACCAGCAGCGAGGCGCCGTCGATGTTGAGCACGCTGCGTGGCGTGGAGTCCGGATTGAGCTGCTCGACCAGACAGCCGCTGATGCTGACCCGCCGCAACTCGGCGCGGCCGCGATTGAGCAACGCACAAACGATGTGGGCGTCCGGGTGGCGGGCGGACAGGCGGTTGTCGATGAACTGGCTATCCTCGATCAGCATGGTGCCGTTGTTGAGCAGCAAACTGGCGTAGAGGGCATTTGCGTCGACCAGGTTGTAGCCGATCTCGCTGCCGCGCAGCTCCAGATGGCCATCGTTGCGGATGATCGTATCGCCACGCTGGGCGGTGCTGTGGTCGACGATACGCACCCGCCGCAGGACCAGCGTTCCCTCGTTGTGGAGGGCACCGGCCGAACCCTCGGCGAGCGTCACCGCGTCCAGATGCAGGCGCCCTTCAGGGGCGACATGCAGCAGTTGGTAGTCCTCTTTTGCGTAGCGGCGCAGCTCGGCGCCGTTGCCACGGATGAGCAGATCACCGCGTACGCTGGGCAGCCCGGTCAGTGCTTGCCCGGCATCTTTTGGCTGATCGAGCACATACAGGCCTGGCGCCATATCGATCAGATCGGCCTCGGGCGTGCTGTTGCTGTGCTCGATCGCGGCGGCGAGTTGAGCCGCGTCGTCAACCATGTAAACCCGGGCGGTCGCGGGCCCGGCGTGCAGGGCCAGCATGGTCAATAACAGTAGCGGCAGTTTCATTGGATGTTCCCGTTTGGACTCCCCGGGACCCTAGAGTGTTGGCTGAATCTGGAGTGAACCATCTACAGAAAAATGTAATACTTCAGGCAATCGGTGCAGATCCATCCTCACACAGGATCTTAAAGCCTCACCGTAAGCTTCTGATTTTGTTCAGTTATTTTCGTGTTTGCATGTTGCGTCTGTGCTCCTGGGCAGCGCGGCTGCCCTCCATGCGAGTCCAGCATATCGACACTCTCACGACTCGGGATGTGGCGCTTGCTCACCATCTGGTAAACCTCCGTTCATCAATAGCGTGACGCGCCGCACAGCTTGCAAATGCACTCGCTTTTGCTCGCCCTTGCCTTTGCCCTGGGTAGGGGCCAGCCTGCTGGCGAAGCTCTTGCCCTTGGTAGGGGTCCAGTCGCCCCGCAATGGTGCGCTTATTCGCGTCAAGCACCGACGACCTCGATGTTGCGGCTTTACCTGACACCAGCCCTCAGCCCTCAGCCCTGTGTTTGGTGAGAGCCTGCCTGCACTCGCTATCTGATGGCGACGCGGCCGCCGGCGCGAAATCGATCGGTGCGAAGATCACGGCCCTACGCGCGCCGGAACCGCGCTACCGCCAGATTGCAGGATCTGCGCTTCTGGACCAAAGCCAAAGCCCGCTTCCGCGGTCGCCTGCAAGCAGCCTCCACAGCCCCTTTGTGGCCGCGCGTGCAATCTGTTGATGCGGTTCGCGGGCTCACCGACATCCTACGGCGCTCCGCTGCTACCTCTGATCCCAGCCCTCAGCCATCAGCCCTGTTCCAGAACGCGGTTCGCGGAGCTCACCGACATCCTGCCGCGGCGGACCCAGCTCTTCTGGGCCCTGTGCCCTGAGCCCTGGGCCCTGCTTTCTCAGCCCTCAGCCCTGACCCCTCAGCCCTAGCCACTCAGTACCTGCGCCACAACGCATGCAGCACGCCCTGGAACTGGACCCGGCCGGGATCGAGGATCTGGGCCGGGTAGTTCGGGTTGGCCGCTTCCAGCACCAGCGGCGGGCCCGTGCGGCCGAGGCGCTTCAGCGTCGCCTCGCGGCCGTCCACCAGCGCCACGACGATATCGCCACGGCGCGGATGACGATCGGCGTCGATGATGACGCGGTCGCCATCGAGGATGCCGGCGTCGGTCATCGACTCGCCGCGCACCTCCAGCACATAGGCGTGGCCGTTTGGACACAGGCTGGGCGGAATCTCGATCCGTTCTGAATCGAAGCACGCCTCGATCGGTCTGCCGGCGGCGATCCGGCCGAGCAGCGGCAGGGTGGGGCGGGGATCCTGTGCCTCGGGGGTCAGGCGCACGCCGCGAGCCAGGCCGGCCATCGGCTCGACC
>JBGTIE010000681.1:0-2211 GCA_041745855.1 Lysobacterales bacterium
GGACCGCGGGCGTCCCGCCCGCAGGCTTCGGCATACCCGAACCGCCATCATTGCGCGCACGGCCGGTGCCCCTCCCTGGGACCGCGGGCGTCCCGCCCGCAGGCATCGGCGTACCGGAACCGCCATGCGCCAGGCCTCCGACCACGCTACGGCGAGCACGGGTACGCAGCCTTCGTGCTGAAGGGTGCGAGTCAAACTGATGTGGTTGCACGCGCTTGCCCATTGTGGAGCCAGCCTGCTGGCGAATCGAGGGCCACAGGCCCGCCGACGGCGCAGCCGGCGAGATGTTGCCCTCCGCTCGGCAGGAGGCAACACTCAAGGACAACGCGGAGAGGTCCAAGAGCAAGGACTCAGAACAACAGCGCGAAAGCAAGAGCTTCGCCAGCAGGCTGGCTCCTACGGGAGCAGGAGCAAGAACCATGGCCCAGCCACATCAGTTTGACTCGCACCCCGTGCTGGATGCGGACGGGCATAGCATCGAGGCTGTGTGTAGGATGCCTGAGGAGAGTTGAGGGCCCGGCTCGAGCGCGTACTGGACAAACACCGTGACCAAAGCAGCACCCCAGCAGCAATTGTCAGGGCCAGGATCCGCTCTGTTGCTCTCCTGCGCTTCTCTCGCTTTCCTGACGGGCGGTGCATCGGTTGCCGATAATGTGGACGAGCATCCGCTGCTTGCCGGGCCGCCCTATGCACTGGACCATCTGCGCAACCACTGCGTCGATATCCCCGAGTTGACGATCGGTCCCGAGGAGGGTGGCGCCTGGGTTGCGGCCTGCAGTGTGACCAGTCTGGAGCAGTTCGCGAGCTTCGAGGGCTTGGACTACTACCGTGCGCACTACTGCCTGTCTCCACATTGGCTGATGGAAGAGGCGGACCGTGGCTGTGGTACCTATCCGGCTGCGGCGCACGCGATCTTCGTTGGGCGGCCCGGAAGTGCGAGTGTTTCGCTGTTCACCAGCCAGTACGGTGATTTGACCACCTATTACGACGAGCCGGCCATCGTGTCCACGCGTTTCGGGCATGTACTGCACGTGAGTGTGGTGGTCAGCGGTACGGGCTATTTCAATGCCAGTGACTACTACCGCTGGACCGGGACGGACTGGCGGCGGATCGAGAGTGAAGGCTGGATGGAATCGCTGCAGTCGTTCCTGGACGATTCGAGCGCCGACGTGCCGGCTGGGCTCGGAATGCGCAAGGGGATCTGGCCCGATCTCTCCACCCTCACGGCGAGGACTCCGCTCTACTTCCAGGACGATTGCAACGCCTGTGCGAGCGGAGGCTTTCTGGAAGCGACGCTGGCCATCGACGGCGACAGCTTCGTGGTCGAGTCCATTCGCTATCTCGCGCCGGTTGACGAGCAGGATTGATCACCACCGCGCAGCCTCAGCGCAGAGGTGACCCAGACGCTCTGAGCTCAGGCCTGCTCCACCGTCTGCTCGATCGCGCCGAAGATCGACGCGCCGTCATCGTCGAGCATCTCGATCCGGATGCGGTCGCCGAAGCGCAGGAACGAGGTGCTGGGCTTGCCGCTTGCGATGGTCTCAAGCATCCGCTTTTCAGCCAGACACGAGGCGCCGCGGCTTTCATCGTCGTTGGCCACGGTGCCCGAGCCGACGATGCTGCCGGCGGTCAGCGGGCGGGTCTTGGCGGCGTGGGTGATCAGCTGGGCGAAGTTGAACTGCATGTTCTCGCCGGCCTCGGGCTGGCCAAAGAGCTCACCATTGATATGGCTGAGCAGCGGCCGATGGAGCACGCTGTCACGCCAGTAATCGGCGATCTCGTCGGGCGTCACCAGCACCGGTGACAGCGCCGAGCGCGGCTTGGACTGGAGAAAGCCGAAGCCCTTGGCCAGTTCGCCCGGAATCAAATTGCGCAGCGAGACGTCGTTGATCAGGCCGATCAGCTGGATATGGCCGGCGGCGCGGTCGGCCGTGACTGCCATCGGTACGTCGTCGGTGATCACGATCACCTCGGATTCCAGATCGATGCCGTAGTCCTCCGAAGTCACCCGGACCGGATCGCGCGGGCCGAGGAAGCCGGCGCTGGTGGCCTGGTACATCAGCGGGTCGACATAGAAGCTCTCCGGCACCTCGGCGCCACGGGCTCGGCGAACGCGCTCGACGTGGGGCAGGTAGGCGCTGCCGTCGACAAACTCGTAGGCGCGCGGCAAGGGCGAAGCCAGCGCATCGACGTCGAGCGCGAAACTGCCTT
>JBGTIE010000682.1:0-2585 GCA_041745855.1 Lysobacterales bacterium
TTCCCTGGATGTGGCCGGATTGGGGAGATCGAAGCGCGTATCGAGACGCTGCTCGATCAGGCGGGCCTGGCCGATCTGCGCAATTACGAGGCCTTGCCAGCCGCGCGAAAACCCGAGCCGCGCAAGCCACTGAGTTTTCCCAGCGCAATCGTGGCTGGCGAGAACCACCTGTACATCGCCGACAGCGGTATGAACCGGATTCTGGAAGTCAGTTTCGACGGCCATGTCACGCGCACCTTCGGATCCGGTAATGCCGGGCTGTGGGATGCCAAGGCCTCCGAGGCCGGCTTCAATCGGCCGCAGGGTATGGCAGTCGTGCGCGATCAGCTGTTCGTCGCCGACACCGGCAATCACGCGGTGCGCAGGATCAAGCTGGGCACCGGCAGTGTGGAGACCCTGTGCGGCACCGGCAAGATGGCCGACCCACGCACACTTGAGTTGGGTGTGCCCAAGCAGACTGCGATTGCCTCGCCGATGGATGTGGCGGCCCACCAGGAGTGCCTGTACATCTCGGCGGCTGGTTTCCAGCAGATTCTGGCGCTCGATCTGGGGCGCGACCGCCTGAGCGTCTATGCCGGCAACGGCCGCGAGGATCTGGCCGACGGCAGTGGCAGCTTCGCCAGCTTCGCCGAGCCCTGTGGTTTGAGCGTTGGCCGCGACAGCCTGTTCGTGGCCGATGCCGGCAACTCGGCGCTGCGCGCGATCCGCTTTGGCGATAGCCGGGTGCAGACCCTGCTCGGCGTGGGGCCCTTCGACTTTGGCGATGTCGACGGCAATGCCACGCTGGCGCGGCTGCAACATCCGATGGCGCTGCACATGGATACGGCGCGCGGACTTGTCTGGATCTGCGACAGCTTCAACAACAAGCTGAAGGTCTATGCGCTGGCCAAGGGTGAGGTCAAGAGCATCAACCTGAAGTACGCCCTGACCGAGCCGATGGGCGTGTGCGTGGCCCGTGATGCGGTCTGGATTGCCAACACGGGCGCGCATGAGGTGCTGCGACTGGATCTGAAGGGCGGCAAGCTCTCGCGCCTGCCTATCGGGGATGGCTGAGCAGCCGGCGCCGAAGCTGCCCGCACCGGCGCGATCCGAGTCCAGCAACGAAATCGTCGCAATGCCCGCTGCCGACTTCGATGGCCGCGCCTATGCGCGTCGCCTGACCCGCGGTCCCGGCGTCTACCGGATGATCGATGCCGGCGCGGCGGTGCTTTACGTCGGCAAGGCGGCCAATTTGCGCAAGCGGGTCGAGAGCTATTTCGCCCGCACGCCGAATGATCCGCGTATCGCGACGATGGTGGCGCAGGTCGCGGCGATGGAGGTCATCGTCACCCGCACCGAGGGCGAGGCGCTGCTGCTCGAAGCGCAGTTGATCAAGTCGCTCAAGCCTCGCTACAACATCGACCTGCGCGACGACAAAAGCTATCCATACATTCATCTGAGCGCACACGAATTCCCGCAGCTGGGCTTCTATCGCGGCTCCAGGGCACGGCCGGGGCGCTTCTTCGGGCCCTTCCCGAGCGCCCATGCGGTGCGTCTGACCCTCAATCACCTGTATCGGCTGTTTCGCATCCGCCAGTGCGAGGACAGCGTCTACCGGCATCGCTCCCGGCCGTGTCTGCAGCACCAGATCGGCCGCTGCAGCGCGCCCTGCGTGGGCCTGATCGACGCCGCCAGTTACGCCCGCGACCTGCGCCATGCCGAGTTGTTCCTGCAGGGCAGGGCGGAGACGCTGCTGGCCGAGCTGGGGCAGGAGATGGAGGCGGCCTCGCGCGCGCTCGATTTCGAGCGCGCTGCGGTTCTGCGTGATCAGCTGTCCAGCCTGCAGAAGGTGCTGTCGAACCAGTTCGTGCAGGGTGAGCGCGGCGAGCTGGACGTGGTCGTGGTGTGGGTCGCCGACGGTCAGGTATGCATCGAGGTGCTGTATTTCCGCGGCGGCCTGAGCCTGGGCAATCGCAGCTATTTCCCGCGCTCGGCCGGCAGTCTGGCCCCGGCCGAGGTCTTGCGCGCCTTCCTGCTGCAGCACTACCTGCAGGTGCCGCCACCGGCCGAGTTGCTGCTCAGCCATGCGATCGAAGACCAGGCCGCGCTGGCTGAACTGCTCACCAGCACGCACGGTCATCGGGTCAAGCTGATCGACCGGCCGCGTGGCGATCGGGCCCGCTGGGTCGACATGGCGCTGCGTACGGCCGCCGCCGCACTGGAGGCCAGAGTCGCCGACGCGGCCTCGACGGCCCGCCGTTTCGATGATTTGCAGGCACTGCTGGAGCTGCCGAGCATCGAGCGCATCGAGTGCTTCGACATCAGCCACACCCAGGGCGCCCAGACCGTCGCCAGCTGCGTCGTATTCGGCCGCGAAGGTCCGATCAAGAGTGACTATCGACGCTTCAATATCAGCGGCATCACCCCCGGTGACGACTATGCCGCGATGCGCCAGGCGCTGCTGCGGCGATTCAAGCGTCTGCGCGAAGGCGAAGGCAAGGCGCCCGACCTGCTGCTGATCGATGGCGGCCGCGGCCAACTAGGGCAGGCCAGCGAGGTGCTGGCCGAGCTGGAGCTGGACACGCTGGCGCTGCTCGGCGTGGCCA
>JBGTIE010000683.1:0-13517 GCA_041745855.1 Lysobacterales bacterium
GCGCCCAGCGCCGGGTCCGCTCCCACAGGTTCAGCGGCCGCACGCTGACCGCCCGGCCATCCAGAAAGCGGGCCAGATCATCGGCCAGGCCGCGCGCACTCAGGTAGCGCTGCTTCGGATCCTTCGCCAGGCACTGCAGACAGATCGCGTCCAGATCCGGTGGGATGAGCGGGCTGTGCTTGCGCGGCGAGACGACGTCGCGGTGGACGACCTGTTCCAGCGTGGCACGCGCATTGGCGCCGACGAAGGGTGGGCGGCCGGTCAGCAACTCGTACAGGATCGCGCCGAGGCCATAAATGTCGGTGGCCGTGCTGATCCGGTGTGACTTGAGCTGGGCCTGTTCTGGCGCCATGTAACTGGGTGTGCCGGAGACTTCCTCACTGTCGTTGCTGAGCGCTTCGTCCAGCCGCCGGGCCAACCCGAAGTCCGCCACCTGTGGCTCGCCGTGCTCGTCGATCAGCACATTGGCCGGCTTCAGGTCCAGATGCAGGATGCCAAGTCGATGGGCATAATCGATCGCCTCGGCGATCGTACGCAGCAGCCTGGCCGCGTGCTTCGGCGGTAGCGGACCGGACTCCAGCAGCTGGGCCAGACTCTGGCCACGCACCAGCGCCATCGAGAAGAAGTTCAGCTCGGCGTGGCTACCTATCTCATAGATCGGAACGATGTTCGGATGCTGCAGGCGGGCCGCGCTCTGGGCCTCACGGCGAAAGCGCACCACGAACTCCGGCGAAGCCCACGGCCCGGCGGCAAGCAGCTTCAGCGCCACGTCCCGCTGCAGCGATCGCTGACGCGCCCGGTAGACCACACCCATGCCGCCCTGACCCAGTTGCTCGATCAGCTCGTAGTCGCCGAAGTCGCGCTGCTCGGGGTCACTCAGATCCAGTTCCAGCGAGTCCAGTGGCAGGAAAGCCAGGTGTTTTGCGCCGGCGCCGAGCATGCTGGAGGCACTGCCGAAGGCGAGCCTGGCCAGGCCGCCGGCTTGCCCCGGCGGGATGGTCGCGACCAGGGTGTCATGGGTGTTAGGACCGTGCGCGTTCATGGCACCCCCAACGCGCTGGCCAGCACCTTGCGCTCGGCCTCCAGATCAGCGGCGCTGGCGACGGTCTCGGCCAGTTCGGCGTCGGCCAGTTCGCGAAAGCGCTGGCGCAATCGTTTCAGCGCAACCACCGTCGCCAGCGGCCGGATCTTCAGCTGACGGGCCAGTTCCTCGAACTGCCCAGGAGCCGGATCGACACTGAGAAAGGGCTCCATCGCCTCGAACATGGCCAGATGGCCGGCCTGGTCGGCCTCCCGGCGCAAGCGGGCGAGCGCGCCGCCCAGCACTTCCAGCGCGTAGCTGCGCTGGTAGCTCTGCTCCAGCGACAGGTCGGCCGCCACGCCCCGTTGATGACGGTGCTCGAGCTGCTCGACATCATGCGGATGGTCGAACTCGGGGACTGCCGCCTGCTCGCCGGTCTTGCGCCAGTCACGCGCCAGGAATCGGGTCAGTTCGTTCAGGATGAACTCGCGAAACCGGCCGCGCGCACGCATGTCATCCAGCGAGAGCTTGCGCTGCAGCAGGTCCTCGAAGTAGCTGCGGGTGATGTCCTGCGCCACCTCCTGGGTGTGACCGCAGCCGCGTATGTAGCTGTAGACCGGAAACCAGTAGCGCAGGCATAACTCGATCAGCGCGCGGCGGGCCGACGCCGGATCCTGCGCACCGGCGGCAGCCACCAACGTCCAGCGGGTGGCAGCGAAGCCCTCGTTTGTGGCTGGCGTCGCAGCGGGTTCGGCCGGCACCATGTTCATCCCCTGTTGTGCAGCACTTCGGATTCGATTCAATTACGCAAACGGTCGCGGCGATTACAGGCGGACCGGCGGTTAACCGGACGGTGTCGCGAGGGCCCGCTGTAGCGTGCTCATTTCCCCCTCCAATTGGTCGGCTTCGGTAACGGTGTCGGCCATTTCCTCGCGTACCAGTTCGCGCAAGCGCTGGCGCAGCCTGTGGATGGCCACCGCCAGTGTGTTGCGGCGCATCGCCAGCCGCTCGGCGATGCGGGCGTACTCCTCCGGGTCCGGTGATTCGAGCAGGAAAGGGCGCAAAGCTTCAAACAGCTCGAGCTTACCGGCCGCGCTGGCCTCGCGCTGCAGTTGATGGGCCGCCTGCTGCACGATGACCGTTGCCCAGGCGCGCTCAAAGGCGCCTTCGGGCGTTGCCGGGTCCGTCGGCTGGCCGACCTGGACTTCGTCGTCGAGGGATAGGGTCGCGCTTCCACCGCCGCGTTTGGCCGCATGCGCAAAGGCGTTCTGATTGGACAGAAAGCGCTTCAGCGCGACCAGCAGGAAGACCCGAAAGCGACCGCGACCCGGGTCGGCAACCGCATGGGTGCGCAAGCGCAACAACTGTTCGAAGAATGCCTGGGTCAGGTCCTCGGCGTCCCCTTCGGCCGGGCCATGGCGACGGAGAAACGCCAACACGGGCGGTCGGTAGACCCGGCACAACTCGTCCAGGGCACGGTTTGCCTTGAGCGAGCCGCTACGCGCGCCGATGACCAGACTCCAGCGCGTGGTGCGAAATCGGCTCATTGTGGGCGGCACCTGGAAGGGTTTGGAAAGCATAGGGCAACTCCCGAGCGTCCCGAAAGATCTGAAAGTTCAGTTCACGCTTCCCTGTAATCGCACGCACCCGATGCGTAACTGGATCGACGGGCCGCAATGTGGCGGCCCTGGACCAAACGCGCCGCAGCCGTGCCGAAGGGGCGGGACGGCGCAAATGCGATCGGTCCACCAGCACGCTAAAGGAGTTCACCATGTACAAGTTGCTCGCGAAAATCTCCCTGATCGGGGCCCTGTCCCTGGGCGCACTGAACGCCTACGCTCAGTTTCAGCCACCTCACCCCCTGCCACCGCAGTTCGCGCCGCCCTCCGAACGCATCATCGGTCTGTGGACCTCAAGCGTCGAGATCGGCGCTTGCGCCGGCGGGCCACGCATGCAGTTGCGCGGGTTGAACCAGTTCCATGCCGGCGGCACGCTGGCCGAAACCGGCTCTCCTCCGCCGAGTACGCGCGGTCCGGGTTATGGCGTGTGGCAGTTCAATCGGGGCACGCAGCGCTTCGATGCACGGATGCAGTTCATTCGCTACCTGCCCGACGGCAGTTTCGACGGTTTCACCGATATCCATCGCGATATCCGGCTGGGCTTCGGCGGCAACGAGTACACCGACGAGATCGTCGCCCGCTTGCTGAATGCCGACGGCAGCGTGCGGGTCGAACTGTGCGGTACGGCGACCGGGACGCGGGTGCCGATACTCTGAATTTCCTCAAGAGTGCATCGCTCTGAAGTTCACTCTGTTGGCTGCCGGCGGGTGCCGGCAGCCCAGATGTAGCCCGGATCTTTCAGGGCTCGGTGCGCGCGAGCACGTTCAGATGCCCGAGGGCTGCGGTCTCGCGGTGGGGTTGGATTGCGGGGCGGGCGCGCTTGGGCCGATCGGGCTCGGGGCGCGGCCGAGCAGGGCAGGCAGGGCGTTGTGGTGGGGAACATTGTCGCGGCCCAGCAACTCCAGATGGCCGTAGGAGAATGGGCTGAAGTGAAGCAGATCGCAGACGTGGGCGAGCGCGCGACTCAGCGAATGCGGTAGCGCCAGAACCCGTGCCGGTTTGAGGTGGTTGGGGCGCAGTTGGTGCAGATAGTCACACAGGCTGTAGGCGGTGCTGCCGCCCAGTTCGCAGATGCGATTGGGTGCGTG
Source organism: Lysobacterales bacterium (assembly GCA_041745855.1). GTDB lineage: Bacteria > Pseudomonadota > Gammaproteobacteria > Xanthomonadales > SZUA-5 > JAWLAT01. The sequence continues at coordinate 3,729 of JBGTIE010000683.1, forward strand.
CGCCGTCAGCTTCTCGACGGTTAGTTGCAGCAGGCGCAGCACCGCCTCGGCAAGGTCGTCGACCTGCAGCGCGGCAATCCGCCCGTCTGCGGATCGTGGCGGAAAATACAGGGGCCAACGAGCGACCCGGCGCAGCCAGCGGGCGCCGTAGCCATCGGCGCCTTCAAGCAGGGACGGGCGCAGCACGATCAGTTCACCACCCACTACCAGCATCGCCCGCTCGCCGTCGCGTTTGCTGCGGATGAAGCGACTGCCGGCCGGGTCGTCCAGACCGAGGGCGGAGATATGCAACAGTCGAATGCTCCGTTCGGCGCAGGCCCGTGCCAATGCCGCGGGCGCATCGTGGTGAATGCGCTGGTAACTCTGGCCGGGGCGTTCGCGCAGAATGCCGACGCAGTTGACTATGGCATCAAAGCCCGCAATCACCGCGCGCCAATCTTCCACCCGGCACAGATGCTGGAACGGCAGCGCCCAACGGCCGGCGCTGTTGCCGCGACGGCTGCCGATCACGACGCTGGCGCCTGCCTTGCGCAGGGTCGCTACGCAGTGCCTGCCGATGAAGCCACGCCCGCCCAGCACCAGGTAGCGGCGACGTTTGAGGGGGTTGGGGGTGGGCATCCAGTTTTCCTTTTGTTGGCTGCGATTCAATCTGGTGTATCAGAGATCCTGTTTGGTCTTCAGGGCCCAGGGCCCAGGGCCCAGGGCCCAGTAGGTCAAGAGCCGCTACAACGCAGGTTCGACCATGCAAAGGTGCCACGACCTTGGTTTCCAATTCGCCTCTCGGTGTCTCTTGAAGGGTCTGGGCCCTGTGCCCTGGGCCCTGTGCCCTGGCCAGATTGGCCGAAGACCATCAGTTCGATTCGAAGCTCCAATCTGTAATTTCTGTTCCAACAGAAATGTATGGCAGAATGCACGCGTTGGCAATCGCCAGATTGAGTGGAGTAGCGATGAAGGCCGAAACAGCGATGGAAACGCAGCACAGCCTGCCCCCGGGCCAGCGCGCCCGAGCGGGCTTTCCACGGTTCGGATTGACCCAGTACGCGAAACGATTTCCGGCCGAGCTGTCTGGCTCGGCATTGGAGCTGTCTGGCGATGCACTGGGCGCTCCGCTGACGGTGGATCTGGCCGGCCTGCCGAGGGTGTCGGTGCGCGCCGACTTCCACTGCGTGACGACCTGGAGCGCGACCGACCTGGATTGGGAGGGCGTGCGCTTCGTCGATTTCTACCGCGCGCGGGTCGAAGCGCTGATCGGCCCTGACCGACAGGCGCGCTTCGTGTTGATGCGCGGCCAGGACGGCTATCGCAGCGCGCTGCCGCTGGCGGATCTGCTGGCCGACGATGTGCTGCTGGCCGATCGCCTGAACGGCCAGCCGCTGGACATCGCCCATGGCGCCCCGCTGCGACTGGTCGCTCCGGCCCACTACGGCTACAAGTCGGTCAAGCATCTGAATCGGCTGGAATTCTGTCAGGCCCCGCCGCAGGTGCGGCCAGCAGCGCTGACCTTCATGGATCACCCGCGCGCTCGGGTGGCGCTGGAAGAACGCGGGCGCTGGATTCCGGGTTGGTTGCTCCGATTGCCCTATCGCTCGTTGATCGAAGGTACGGTGCGTACCTTCGCGCAGGCGCTGTCCGAACGCGCGCAGTCCGGTCCGGTAGTGCTCCCGACGGAGCCGCAGCGTGACTGATGACTTGCCCACCATTGAGACGACCCCGGGCAGTTCGCAACTGCCGCTGACCCCCGTGGTGCAGCGCTTCATCCTGCATTGGGGCGAGATGGGTACACGCTGGGGCGTCAACCGCAGCGTGGCGCAGATTCATGCGCTGCTGTTTGCCAGCGACCGGCCGCTGCATGCGGAGGAGATCGCCGACACGCTGGTGCTGGCCCGCTCCAACGTCAGCAACAGTCTGAAGGAACTGCTGGGCCTGAACCTGGTACGGGTGGTTCATCTGCTCGGCGACCGGCGCGATCATTTCGACACGCCCAAGGACGTCTGGGTGCTGTTTCGCAACGTCGTGCAGGCGCGCAAGTCACGCGAGTTCGACCCGACCCTGGGCATGCTGCGTGAATTGCTGGCCGACGCGCAGCAGGGCGAGGAGTCAGCGCAGTTCAAGGACCGACTGGCGCAGACGCTGGAACTGAGCAGCGCGTTGTCGGCCTGGAGCGAGGAGATGCTGCGGCTGGAGCCGAAAACGCTGATGAAGCTGCTGAAACTGGGCAGCAAGGTGCAGGGGTGGTTGCGGGCACAGTAGAGCAGTTCCAGTGGCCAGTTCCAGTAGCCAGTGATCAGAGCAGTTCCGGTAGCCAGTTCCATTGGCCAGTGAGGAGCAAAGGGCCCAGAGCTCAGGACCCAGCTAGAGCCCCGCGTAGGATGTCGGTGAGCTCCGCGAACCGCATCATCGAGGTCTCGGGTCCCGATATCGGTTCGAAATCCCAGTAGAACTTTGCACGCATGGAGTACGCACGTGATGGTCACGAGAACCGACAACTCGTTGGAGCAAGCCTGCGATCTTCCGGAAGAGTATGTTGCCGATCCGCTATTGACGGTCTATTACGACGACTCCTGCCCGTTGTGCCGGGCCGAGATCCAGGCCTTGCAACAGGCCGATGTACTGGCCGAAGTGGCGTGGATCGATTGCTCGGCGGCGAATTTCCATTGCGCAGCCGCCGCGGCGGACGGGATCGACCGCGTCGCGATGATGAAAGCACTCCATCTGCGCGATCGAACAGGTCGCTGGTTGGTCGGCGTGGATGCTTTTGCCACGCTTTACCGCCAACTGGGCCTGCACGGCCTCGCCAATCCATGGGCGCTGCCGGGCCTGCGCAGCGTACTGCGCTGGTGCTACCCCTGGATCGCGCGTCACCGCCAGTGGCTGTCGCGACCGGGAATGGACGCGATCTTCGGCTGGTGGATATCCCGCGCGGCGCGGCGCGCAGCCTCGCAGAAGTGCCCCGCGAAGGATCCGCGCGATTGCTTCGATGCTCGAATCTGGGATCGCAGGCTGGAAGAGGACGTCAGGTCCGGCAAACTGCAGGAACTAATGGCCGAAGCTCGCAGAGATTTCGAATCCGGTCAGAGCCGTGATCTTTGAGGCATCTTGCTTCGGTACGGTTTGGGCAGGCGTTCGGAAACTTGCCTGAGCATTTCAAGAGCATTTTTAACCACAGATGACGCAGATGTGCGCAGATGAAAGCAAGAGCCGAACGTTGTGGACGAGGTTTTGCGGAGGGGGTCGATCTCGCCAGCTCGGCTCTCGTCTTTTGCTCTATCTGCGCTCATCTGCGTCATCTTCGGTTAACTGCTCTTGAGATTTTGGTTCTGGGTCTTGGGTACCTGGCTGGCCTCGAGTTCTAAGCTGCCTGGCAGGGTTCCTGGATTGCTCCTCCCTTTCGCTCCCCCTCCATCGCTCTTGCTCTACTTTGTGTCCTTTGTGTCCTTTGTGTTGAAAAAGGCTCTTCAAAACTACCGCGACGGCAGCACGATCCGCCGCTGCGGCTGGCCGATGATGTCGAGGAAGGCATCGAAGACCGGTTCGGCCAGTTGCTGCATCGGTCCGATGTGCATCTCGGTTTCGCGCCGGATCGTGTCGCCGCTGGCGTCCAGGCCGGCGGCGGCGAGTTCGGCCTGGCATTCGGGGTTGCGCAGCCAGCGTTCGACCAGCGGGGCGTCCATCTCCAGGTGGAACTGCAGGCCGTAGGCGCGATCGCCGTGGCGGAAGGCCTGATGCGGCCAGCCAGGCGCGGTGGCCAGCGGGGTCGCGCTGCGCGGTGGCTCGAAGCCGTAGCTGTGCCACTGGAAGATTCTCGTCGGCGCAGCCAGCGGCCGGAGCACGTTGTCGGTTTCAGTGTGCTCGGTCGGATGCAATGGATGCCAGCCGATCTCGGGTTGTGGGATGCGCCGGACCGATGCGCCCAGCACATGGGCCAGCAGTTGCGCGCCCAGGCAGATGCCGAGCACCGGCTTGTTCTGCGCCAGGGCCGCCTCTATCGCGTGCAACTCGGTCCGCAGATGGCGCCGCTGCTGCTGGTCCTCGACGTTCATCGGTCCGCCCAGCACGATCAGGCCGTGATAGCGGTCGATAACCGGTTCGGCGTCCGGCTGGCGCTCGAAGTTGACGAAGCGGATCCGATGCCCGCGCGCCCGGATCAGTGCGTCCAGCGTCCCGAGTGGCTCGGCGGCAACATGCTGGAAGACGAGGATCCGGGCCATCCGCAGCTTGGATCAGCGCTCGCTGAAGACGGCTCGACAGCCATGGTCGACCCAAATTTTCCGGTCTCGGCGGCTGTAACCCCAGCTGCGACCCTCGATGCAACTACTGTTGGACAGCTGCTGTTCCAACCGTGGGCGACGCCATTCACGTGGCCAATCGCAAGACGTGTAACGCTCCCTGCGGCTTTCGCATTCGATCTGGCGGTGCTGCCGATCGTCATAGGCCGGCGGGCGGCCGTCGTCATGGCCGTAGCCCGGCGGGCGTTGATTGCCATAGTCCGGCGGACGCTGACTACCATAGTCAGGTGGACGGTTGCTGCCATAGCCCGGCCGCCGGTCAGGCAGCGGTGGCTCGTCGAGCATCCTGAAAGATGCGCGACACCCGCGATCGACCCACACAACATTGTCGGTCTCACCCCAGCCGTGGCCCTGCGCGCAGCCCGCGTTGGAAAATTTCTGGTGCAGCACGTACTGGCCCCGGTACGGCTTGGGGCATTCGTTGTAGGCATCGTTCACACTGGAGCAGTTGACGACGACAGGCGGCTGAGCTTGTGCCGACGCCACCCCACCGACAGCGACGAGTAATAGCATGAGGGCAAGGGCGGTGCGCATCATCGGGACGTCCTGAGCAGGCGGTGAAGGCGGCAGTCTAAGCTGCTTCTGGCTGTAGGCGGAATGAACGACGCGAAGGCCGAGGTGGGAAGTATCGAAGAGCTTAAAAGCTGATTGACCACAAAGGACACGAAGGACACAAAGGAAGAGCTATGAAACGAGTCGTACGCAGAAGCTTTGGTATTTCCTGGCGCGTCGGTCGAATTCCGCAGACCGGTACAGGATCTGGCTCTGCTCTCCTTCGTGTCCTTTGTGTCCTTTGTGGTCAATTCGCTTCTGGCTCCTTGGACGAAGGCGCGTTTCGGTTCAGCCCTCGCTTTCGGTCGGCTTGCCGGTCTTGGCCTTGATCCGTCCCAGCAACTGGGCGCAGACGCGTACGTTGCCGGCGACGATCGAGCCGCGGCTCAGGAACTCCTCTTCACCCTCGAAGTCGCGGCAGATACCGCCGGCCTCGCGCACCAGCAGGACGCCGGCGGCCATGTCCCATGGGCCCAGCCCCATCTCCCAGAAACCGTCCAGACGACCTGCCGCGACATATGCCAGGTCGAGCGCGGCCGAACCGGTACGGCGCAGGTCTTCGGCATCCGCCAGCACCGAGCGGACCACCCGTAGATGAGCGGGCAGGTGCTCACGCTGCCGGAAGGGGAAGCCGGTCGCCAGCAGCGCGCCTTCCAGACTCTTGCGCTGGGCCACGCGCAGCTTGCGGTCGTTGACGTAGGCGCCACTGCCCTTGCTGGCGGTGTACAGCTCTTCGCGCATCGGGTCGTAGATGACGGCGTGGATCGGGTGGCCGTCCTCGAGCAGGGCGATCGAGATCGCGAAGTGGGGCAAGCCGCGCAGGAAATTGCTGGTGCCATCGAGCGGGTCGATGCACCAGACAAAGCGCGAACTGCCCTGCGCGCCGCCTTCCTCGGCCAGGATGGCGTGATCGGGATAGGCGCGCTTGAGCTCGCGTACCAGTTCGGCTTCGGCGAGGCGGTCGACCTCGGTCACAAAGTCGTAGCGACGCTTCTCCTCGACCTTGATGCTGTCGAGCCGATTGATGTAGCGCAAGATCACATGGGCGGCCTTGCGGGCCGCGCTGACCGCGACATTGACCGCTGGTTTACGCATAAACTTCCAAGGCTGACGCCGCGAAAAGGCGGCGAAGCGTAACAAAGGCACCTGGTGGAGACCAGCAAATTGGCAGAGCAGGGCAACAAGGCGGTTCCATCTGAGCTTTCACCGGACCTGGCCGCAGTGCGTCTGGTGCTGGTGCAAACCAGTCATCCGGGCAACCTGGGAGGCGCGGCGCGGGCGGCCAAGACGATGGGTCTGCGCCAGCTCTGCTTCGTCGCCCCGAAGGCCTTTCCGCATCCAGAGGCGACGGCGCTGGCGTCCGGGGCCGACGATTTGCTCGATGCCACAACGGTTTCCCCGGACCTGGATCAGGCCATCGGCGACTGCGGGGTCGCCTACGCGATCAGCGCGCGCCGTCGCGGTATCCGCCTGGCCGAGTTCAGCCCGCGCGAGTTCGCTGTGCACGCGCTGCAGCAAGCCGCGGCCGGTCCGGTAGCGGTCGTGTTCGGCAATGAGCGGGTGGGTCTGAGCAACGAGGAGATCGAGCGCTGTCAGTTTCTGGTCCGGATTCCCGCCGATGCCGACTATGGCTCGCTCAACCTGGCTGCCGCGGTGCAGGTCATCTGTTACGAGCTCCGGCTGGCCGCGCTGCAACGCAGTACGATCCCGAATCCGCCCCGGCCCGCGCCGCTGGCGGATCTGGAGCGGTTTTTCGAGCACCAGGAGCGGGTGCTGGAGCGAATCGGCTTCTACGGCAGCAAGTCGCCCACCAAGGTCAACCGCCGGCTGCGCCGCCTGTACCAGCGCGCCTTGCCGGACCCGAACGAGATCAGCATCCTGCGCGGGATATTGACCCAGATCGAGTACACCCTGACACACGGCGCCGAATTTGCCGACGGCGGGGAATGAACGCGCAACGGCGCCGCCCTATTCGCTCGCTGCATGGCGGTCACGATCCATTCGGCCCAAGCGCGCTACCATTCGCGCCATGACACTGACACCTGCTGCCAGTTTACCCAGGATCCGACTCCTGATCGGATTGCTGTTGCTGTGTCTGGGTAGTTGGGCTTACGCGCTGCCGCAGTCGCCTGGGCGCGAGCTACCCGAAGGCGAGGGGCCATGGGTGGTGCGGGCCTGGTATCCCGACCGCGCCGCGCTCAATCTACTCACCCGCCGCACGGCGCCGTGGCAGGTCAATCATGCCGAAGGCTATGTGGTGGTGGAACTGGCCAACCGCTACGAGTACCAGCAACTGCTGCAACAGGGCTTCAAGACCTGGGTCGATCCCCAGCTGACCCGGATCCTCAGCGAGCCGGCCAGCCTGCGCAGCATTCCCGGTTTTGCCTGTTACCGGACGGTCGAGGAAAGCGCCCAGTCGCTCGATGAGCTGGTCGCGGCCTATCCCGATCTGGCCCGCCTGGAGACCATCGGATCGAGCTGGGAGAAGCTGCAGGATGACACTCAGGGCTACGCGCTGCGGGTGCTGGTGGTGGGCAACCAGAATCTGCCCGGACCGAAGCCGAAGATGTTTGTGATGGGCGCGCTGCATGCGCGCGAGTACACCACGGCCGAACTGGTGTTGCGCTTTGCCGAAGGGTTGCTGACCGACTACGAGGACGACGCCGACGTGCGCTGGCTGCTCGACCGGCACGAGTTGCATGTCATTCCGCAGGCCAATCCCGACGGCCGCAAGCACGCCGAGGCTGGATTGCTTTGGCGCAAGAACGTCAACGAAGCCTATTGCGGAGACACCAGCAACAACCGCGGCGCCGATCTGAACCGCAATTTCCCGTTCGAGTGGGGCGCCCACGGCGGTTCCAGCGGCAATCAATGCAGTGGCGTCTACCGCGGTCTGGCTCCCAGGTCGGAACCCGAGACCAACGCGATCATCGATTACGTCAGCTCGATCTTTCCCGATCGTCGCCCCGACGACCTGATCAGCCCGGCAGCTTTAGACACCGAAGGGGTTTTCGTCGATGTCCACAGCTTTTCCGAATTGGTCATCTGGCCGTGGGGATTTACCGAAGACCCAGCCCCGAACGGCGCGGCACTGGCCGCGTTGGGCCGGCGTCTCGCCTGGTTCAACGACTACCAGCCGCAACAGGCCATCGATCTTTACGTCACCGATGGCACGACTGGAGACTATGCCTATGGCGAGTTGGGCCTGCCTGCCTTTACCTTCGAGCTCGGTACCATGTTTTTCCAGGAGTGCGACGAGTTTCAGAACGAGATCCTCGAACCGAATCTCGCCGCCTTGCGCTATGGCTTGCGGGTCAGTCGCCGGCCCTATCTGCTCCCGGCCGGGCCGGAGGTCAATCCGCTGCAGGCCGCGCCGGTGGAAGCGGGCGAGCAAGCCCTGTATTTCGGCGTCGCCGATGACGGTCGCTTCTGGCAGGGTGAGGAGGTCGAGTCAATCCAGCGCATCACCGCTGGGCGAATCTACAGCGGCGACCTGGATGGTCCGCTGGTGGCGATCATGGCGCCGGTCGACGGCAGTTTCGACAGTCCACGCGAAGAGCTGATCGGCGTCGTCGACAGCACCGGCCAGGCGCAGGGGCGGCATCTGCTGGTGGCCCAGGCCGAAGACGAAAGCGGCGCGGTCGGACCGGGGATCGGGCAGTGGCTGGAGGTCGTGGCGCCAGGGACCACAGGGCGTCTGCAGGGCCAACTGCTGGATGCGGCCACGCTGGCGCCGATCGGTTCCGGCGTGGTGCGATCAGGCGAATATGCGACCTTGAACAGCCCCGCCGGCTACACGATGCGGCAGCATCCGGGCCCTCGGCCTCTATGGGCCGAGGCGCCTGGCTACATGCCGTCCGATCCGGTCGACGTTGCGGTCGTCGCTGGACAGACCACCACAACTGACCTGGAGTTGCTGCCCGAGTGCGAACTGCTGGGCTCGGACGCCGAGGCCGGCGTGCCGGAGGGCTGGACGATGACCGTGCCGTGGGGACTGAGCGATCTGCACAGCGTCAGCCCGACCCATTCCTTTACCGACAGCCCGATCGGCAACTACACCAATGGCGCAAACACGTCGATGATCCTGCCGCCGCTCGATCTGAGCGCGATCAGTGGCTTGCGGCTGAGCTTCGCCTCACGCTGTGATACCGAGAAGAGTGCGGACTTCGGGCATGTCGAATACCGCATCGGAACCGGCGCCTGGACCGAGGTCTGGCGCTGCTCGGGGAGACCGGTCTGGCAGTCGGTGGACCTGGACCTGTCTGAACTGGCCGGCGAGCAGGAGGCACTGCAGTTGCGCTTTCGCCTTACGAGTGATGGCAACCGGACTTTTGACGGCTGGTACGTGGACGACATTCGTCTGGTCGGGGGCAGTCTGAACTGTCCGAATCAAGCACAGTGGGAAGGGTTTGCGGATGGGTTCGAGGGCTGAGCTGATTTGGGGAGCTCACGTCAGGGTCGGGGTCGGAATCGGTATCGGAATCGAACCTTACCGGGCGTAATCTCGACCGCCTCCTCGTGAACCTTGTAGCCACGCCACACCTGTGTTGTCAGCATCCATCTGGTCGAGTGCGGCGGTCCTCCCTGACGACGTTGTCGATCACTGCCCAGTAGACGTCGAGTCGTTGGCGGCCAAACCCTATGGTGCTCTCGATTCCGATTCCGATTCCGATTCCGACCCCGACGCCCGGCTCCGCGTCGCTGCGGGTGCGCACTTCGGCGCCCGAAAAAGCGTCTCGCTATGGTGTCTCTTCCTCGATCGCTTTGAGCTTCGCGATTGCTGCCGGCCATCCTTGATCGGCAGCGCGCTCGTACCAGTGGCGGGCGGCCTGAGGGTCGCTGTGGCCCAGGCGGTCGGTACTGAGCAGATCGGCCAGCGCGGTCATGCTGGCCGGATCGTTGCCATCCGCTGCGAGGCGGAGCAGGCGGGCCGCCAGAGCGGCGGCTCCTT